>NZ_CAXFDV010000062.1:0-19269 GCF_964001545.1 uncultured Aquincola sp. | reverse complement strand
TCCAGACCATCACCCCTCGGTACAAGCATTTCTGGCATCCCCATCCTCACTTCTGATGAGGGGTGTACCACTTCAAACGCTTTGGGACAAGGCGGGGCATGCCGGGATGGCCCCGACGCCACACGCGGGCGACCGCTCAGGCCAGACCGTGCCAGCCGCCGCCCGAGCCGACCACCGCCTCCACGAACCCCACCCCACGCGCGCCCTCCTCCACCCGCGGATAGTCCGTCAGCAGCGGGTCGGCCGTCGCGCCACCCTGCCGCGCGCGGATGTCCGCGGCCAAGCCGCGGTACACGTTGGCAAAGGCCTCGATGAAGGCCTCCGGGTGGCCGGCCGGCAGCCGGCAGGCGGCCTTGGCGGCTTCGCTGAGCCACGGTGCGTTGCGCGTCAGCACGCGCTTCGGGCCGTCGGCCGGCGCGTGGATCAGCAGGTTGGGTTCTTCCTGCCGCCAGTCCAGATAGCCCTCGCTGCCGAACACCCGCAGCCGGATGTCGTTCTCGCAGCCGGCCTCGATCTGCGAGCACAGCAGCACACCCTTGGCGCCGCCCTTGAAGCGCAGCAGGATGCTGGCGTCGTCGTCCAGCTGGCGGCCGGGCACAAAGGTGCTCAGGTCGGCGCACAGGCTCTCGATCTGCAGGCCGGTGACGGTGGCGATCAGGTGCTCGGCATGGGTGCCGATGTCGCCCACCGCGCCGGCGGCGCCGCTGCGCGCGGGGTCGGTGCGCCAGTCGGCCTGCTTGCTCTGAACCTGTCTAGACAACCAGCCCTGGTGGTATTCCATCACCACCTTGCGGATGCTGCCGATCGCGCCGCGCCGCACCAGCTCGCGCGCCTCGCGCACCATCGGGTAGCCGCTGTAGTTGTAGGTGACGCCGAACACGGTGCCGGCCTGCTGCACCGCCTGCACCAGCTGGCGCGCCTGTTCGCTGGTGTGCACCAGTGGCTTGTCGCACACCACATGAAAGCCGGCCTGAACGAAGGCCATGGCCACCGGAAAGTGCAGGTGGTTGGGCGTGACGATGCTCACCGCGTCCACCCGCTCTTCGGGCGGGCGGCGCAGTTCGTCGGCCAGCAACTCTTGCCAGCTGCCGTGGTTGCGGTCGTCGGCCAGGCCCAGGTCGCGTCCGGAGGCGCGTGAACGCTCGGGCGTGCTGCTCAGCGCGCCGGCCACGAAGTCCCATTGGTCGTCCAGCGCCATCGCATGGCGGTGCACCGCGCCGATGAAGGCGTCGCGACCGCCGCCGACCATGGCCACGCGCAGCCGCCTCATGCCGCGGCCCCTGGCGTGCCGTCGCTGCGGCCGAAGACGTCGTCGAAGGCGCCGCCAGCCGGCGGAAAGTCGAGCCGGCGGGTGAAGGCAGCGCTTTCGGTGGCGCCATGCACACGGTCCATGCGGCTGTCTTCCCACTCGATGGACAGCGGGCCGCGGTAGCCGATGTCGTTGAGCGCGACGAAGATCGACTCGAAGTCGATCATGCCGCGGCCCACGCTGCGAAAGTCCCAGGTGCGGCGTGCATCGCCAAAGCTGGTGTGCCCGCCGAAGGTGCCCACGGTGCCATCGCCCTTGCCCCACCACACATCCTTCATGTGCACGTTGTGGATGCGCTCGGGGAAGGTGCGCAGGAACTTGACGTAGTCCACGCCCTGGTAGCCGAAGTGGCTGGGGTCGAAGTTGAAGCCGAAGCGCCGGTGCTGGTGTACGGCCTGCAAGGCCCGCTGCGCGGTGGCGATGTCGAACGCGATTTCGGTGGGGTGCACCTCCAGCGCGAAGTTGACGTCGCACTCGTCGAAGGCCTGCAGGATGGGCGCGAAGCGGCGGCCGAAGTCTTCATAGCCCGCATCCCAGAAAGCCTGGGTGGTGGGCGGAAAGGCATAGATCGCATGCCAGATCGACGAGCCGGTGAAGCCCGTCACCGTCTTCACGCCGAAGGCCTTCGCCGCGCAGGCGGTGTCGGCCATCTCCAGCGCGGCACGCTGGCGCACGCCTTCGGGCTCGCCATCGCCCCACACATGCGCAGGCAGGATCTTCTGGTGGCGGGCGTCGATCAGGTCGCACACCGCCTGGCCCACCAGGTGGTTGCCGATGGCCCAGCATTGCAGGCCATGCGCCTGCAGCAGCGCACGCTGCTGCTGCACGTAGCCCGGCTCCTTCAGCGCGCGCTGCACGTTGAAGTGGTCGCCGCCGCAGGCCAGTTCCAGGCCGTCGTAGCCCATGCGTTTGGCCAGCGGGGCCAGTTCGGCCAGCGGCAGGTCCACCCACTGGCCGGTGAAAAGAGTGACGGGGCGTGCCATGGCGGCCTCAGAACGGCGAGTTGGGGAAGTAGAAATCCTTGGCGTTGTCCTTGGTGATCAACACCGACGGGATGATGGTGGTGGGCGGCAGCTTGTCGCCCTTCAGGCGCGCCTCGGCCGTGAGCTTGATGGCGTCGTAGATGAACTTGGGCGAGTACGACACGTTGGCCTGGATGCGCGGGTCCTTGCCGTCCATCAGCGTCTTGACCATGCCCTTGGCGCCGGCACCGCCGAACACCAGCTTGATATCGGTGCGCTTGGCCTGGTCGATGGCCTTAAGCACGCCCACAGCCATGTCGTCGTCGGCCGCCCACACCGCGTCGATCTGCTTGAAGCGCGTCAGGTAGTCCTGCATCACCTTGAAGGCGTCGTCGCGGTTCCAGTTGGCGTACTTGGCGTCCAGCAGCTTGATGTCGGGGTAGCCCTTCATCACCGCGTTGAAGGCGTCCATGCGCTCGTTGTCCAGCGTGGTGGCAATGCCGCGCAGCGCCACCACGTTGCCCTTGCCGCCCAGCGCCTTGGCGATGTACTCGGCCGGCACCTTGCCGAAAGCGGTGTTGTCGCCGGCTACGTAGGCGTCTTGAGCGCTGGTGTCGGTCAGGCCGCGGTCCACCACGGTGACGTACACGCCCTTGCCCTTGACCTGCTGCACCGGCTTGGTCAGCGCCGCCGACTCGAACGGGAAGATGACCAGCGCGTTGATCTTGTTGGCGGTCACCAGGTCCTGCAGCTGGTTGGCCTGCTCGCCCGCGTTGGCGGCGGTCTTGATCGTCACCTTCAGGTTCTTGTGGGTCTTTTCCAGCTCCTTCTTGGCCTCGTTGGCCCACCAGACGATGCCGCCGGTGAAGCCGTGCGTGGCCGCCGGAATGGCCACGCCCAGGTTGACGGTGCCGGCCGGCGCCTGGGCGCGGGCGGTGGGGGCCAGGGCCAGCAGCGCGGCGCTTGCAGCGGCGGCCAGCAGCGCGGTGCGGCGGGTGGTGTTGGGGGTCATGTCTCGTCTCCTTGGGTTGGCGGGAACAAGGCCCTTGCACGGGGCCGGAAAAAAGCGTTCAGCGGCGGCGCCTTTGCAGGAAGGCCACCACGATGATCACGAAGCCCTGCACCGCGGCATTCAGGTACACGCTGATGATGCTGGTGAGGTTGAGGATGTTGCTGATGACCGACAGCAGGATGGCACCCACCACGGTGCCGGTGATGCTGCCCGCGCCGCCCTTGAGCGCGGTGCCGCCCACGATCACCGCGGCAATGGCTTCCAGCTCCCAGAGCAAGCCGGTGGTGGGCGAGGCACTGCCCAGCCGCGGCACGTACAGCAGCGTGGCCATGCCCACGCACACGCCCAGCAGCACGTAGGTGAGCACCTTGATGCGGTCCACGTCCACCGCGGCATAACGGGCCACCTGCTCGTTGCTGCCGATGGCCTGCACATAGCGGCCATAGGCCGTGCGGTTGAGGATGAGGCCGCCCAGCGCCGCCACCGCGACGAAGACCCACACCGGCACCGGCACGCCCACCAGCGCGGCGTAGTACACCGGGCTGTAGGCATCGCTCAGCGTGTTGTCCAGCGTGATGGCGCCGCCGTTGGAAAAGTAGGTGAGGTAGGCGCGGAAGATACCCAGCGTGCCCAGCGTGACGATGAAGGGCTCGATGCGGCCGCGGGTGATCAGCAGCCCGTGCGCCAGCCCGAACAGCGCGCCCAGCAGCAGCGCAAAGCCCATGCCCAGCGCCACCACCAGCACCGGCTGCAGGCCCTGCTCGCCCAGCGCATTCATCAGCAGGATCACGCTGCCGGCGATCAGCGCCGCCATCGAGCCCACCGACAGATCGATGCCGCCGCTGATGATGACGAAGCACATGCCCACCGCGATGATGCCGATGAAGGCCGTGCGGGTGAGCACGTTCATCAGGTTGTCGAAGCTGGCGAAGTCGCTGTTGAGCAGCGTGCCCGCCACCAGCAGCAGCACCAAGCCCAGCACCGGGCCGAGGCCATGCAGGCGGCCGGCGCCGCCGCGGTGGCCCTGCGCTGGGGCGGGCGTCTTGTCAGTGCTCACGGGTTCCGGTGGCATGGGCGATCAACTCCTCTTCGGTCAGGCCGCTGCCCTGCACCACCGCCATCAGGCGGCCCGCACGCATCACGGCCACGCGGTGGCACAAGCCCACCAGCTCCATCAACTCGGACGACACCACCACCACGCCGCGGCCCTGCCGGGCCAGCTGCTGCACCTGGCCGTAGATGTCGCGCTTGGCGCCCACGTCCACGCCACGGGTGGGCTCGTCCAGCACGATCACGCGCGGGTCGGGGTGCAGCACCTTGGCCAGCGCCAGCTTCTGCTGGTTGCCGCCCGACAGCGACGAGGCCGGGATGTCCAGCGTGCCGGTGCGGATGCCGAAGTCCTTCACCGCCTGCTGCATGGCCGCGCGCTCGGCCGCCGGCTGCAGCCAGGGCCGGGCATAACGCGCCAGCGCCATCAGCGTCAGGTTTTCCTTCAGGCCGAAGTCCACGTGCAGGCCCTTGCCCTTGCGGTCTTCGCTGAGGTAGGTCAGGCCCAGGCGGGCGGCCTCGCGCGGGCTGCGGATGCGCACCGGCCGGCCGGCCAGTTCCAGCTGCTGCACCGTGTGGGGCCGCAGGCCCAGCAAGGCCTCGAACAGCTCGGTGCGGCCGGCGCCCACCAGACCGGCAAAGCCCAGGATCTCGCCGGGCCGCACGTCGAAGCCGATGTCCTGCGCCCAGCCCGGCACCGTCAATCCCTGCACCCGCAGCAGCGGCGGCACGTCCAGCGGCGGTGGCGGGTCCTTGGGCGGGTACAGGTCGGCCAGCTCGCGGCCCACCATCAGGTTGGCCATCTCGCGGCGCGTCAGGCTGGCGGTGGGCGCGCGGGTGACGAAGCGGCCGTCGCGCATCACCACCACTTCGTCGGTCACGCGCTCCACCTCGTCCAGCTTGTGGCTGATGTAGAGGATGGTCACGCCCTCGGCCTTCAGCCGCGCGATCAGGTTGAACAAGGCTTCGGTTTCGCCGGGCGTCAGCGTGGCGGTGGGCTCGTCCATCACCAGCAGGCGGGCGCGGCGGGCCAGGGCCTTGGCGATTTCCACCAGCTGCTTTTCGGCCACGATGAGCCTGCGCACCGGCGTGTCGGGGCTCACGGCTAGGCCCACCTGGGCCAGCGCCTGCGCGGCCTCGGCCCGCATGGCCGCATCGTCCAGCAGCCAGCCGCGTTTTTTCTCGTGGCCCAGGAAGATGTTCTGCGCGATCGTCAGGTCTTCGGCCAGGTTGAATTCCTGGTGGATGAGCACGATGCCGGCCGCCTCTGCCTCGCGTGAGCCGGCAAAGGCCACTGGCTGGCCGCCGATGCGCAGCGTGCCGCCGCTGGGCTGCTCATGGCCCGCGAGGATCTTCATCAGCGTGCTCTTGCCGGCGCCGTTTTCGCCCAGCAGGCCCACCACCGTGCCGGGCTGCACCTCGAAGCTCACGCCATGCAGCACCTGCACCGGGCCAAAGCGCTTGGTGATGCCCTCGAACTGCACCTGCAGGCTCATGCGGCCACCCCTTTCAGCATCGCCTGCTGCAGCGCCAAGGCACCCGCGCCCACCACGCCGGCCTCGTCGCCCAGCGGCGTGTACTGGATCTCCAGGTGCCGGGTGCTCAGCGCCAGACTGCGGTGGTAGATGCTCTGCCGCACGCTGGCCAGAAACAGCGGCCCGGTGCGGGTGACGCCACCGCCGATGAACACATGGCTGGGGTTGAAGAAGTTGACGACCGAAGCCAGCATCTGTCCGATGAGGGCACCGGCCCGCTGCACGATGGCATTGGCGGCTGCATCGCCCGCGCGGCTGGCCTGGGCCACGTCGGCGGGGGTCAGCTGGCCACGTTCTTCCAGCAGCTGCGCCAGCATCGGGCTCTTGCCGGCCTGCGCCGCCTCGGTGGCCATGCGGGTGATGGCGGGGCCGGCGGCCATCGCTTCCACGCAGCCCAGGTTGCCGCAATGGCAGCGCGGGCCCTGCGGGTCGACGCAGATGTGGCCCACGTCGCCGGCCGAGCCGTTGACGCCGCGGTACACCTGGCCCTGGCACACGATGCCGCAGCCGATGCCGGTGCCCACCTTGATGACGACGAAGTTCTTCAGGCTGCGCTGCAGCCGCCACAGCTCGCCCAGCGCCATCAGGTTGACGTCGTTGTCCACGAACACCGGCGCCGCATAGTCGGCGCGCAGGTCGTCGCGGATCGAAAAGCCGTCCCACTCGGGCATCAACGGCGGCGCCACCAGCTGCGCATGGTCGAAGTCCACCGGCCCCGGCACACCCAGCCCGATGGCCAGCACCTGGCGCGGCGTGGCGCCACAGCGGGCCAGCAGCTCGCGCAGCAAGGCCCGCACGCGGCTGAGCACCAGGCCCGGGCCGCGGCGCACGTCCATCGCCTCGGCATGGCGCTCCAGGATGCGCAGGTCGGGCGTGAGCACGGCCACGTCCAGCCCGGTGGCGCCCAGGTCCACCGCCAGCACCACACCCAGGCTGCGCGCCAGTCGCAGGGTCTCGGCACGGCGGCCGCCGGTGCTGGCCTGCGGGCCGGCCTGTTCCAGCAGGCCCTGGTCCATCAAGGAGGCCACGGCGGCATTGGCCCGGGTGCGGGACAGCTCGGCCCGTTGGGCCACGGCCTCGCGCGGCAGGCCGGTGCTCCACATCACGGCGTCCAGCACGGCCTTTTCGCCGCCTGACAGCGCGGCCCAAGGGTTCAGCACAACCCGCCCATCTGGTCTTGTCTCCTGTACGGCATGGCCGCTTTCTGCGGCGGCGCGGGGCGATCCTAGGCGGCCTACTTTCGCCTATCAACAACAAACTTCAAACCGTTGCGGGCGGAAGTCAGCCCGCGCGGCAAGGGCTTGGCATCTCACCCACAATCGGCCGCCCATCCCCAACCAGCACAGGAGTACGCATGAGCAGCCAGTGGATCGACATCACCGCCCAGGACGGCGGCCAGTACGGCGCCTACCTGGCACTGCCGCCGGCCGGCACGGGCCCGGGGCTGGTGCTGTTCCAGGAGATCTTCGGCGTCAATGAACACATCCGCGCGGTGGCCGACCAGTACGCGCTCGACGGCTTCGTGGTGCTGGCGCCCGACGTGTTCTGGCGCGATGCGCCGCGCGTCGAACTGGGATACACCGGCGACGACTTCGACCGCGCCATCGCGCTGATGAAGGCCGCCCAGCCCGAGCAGCTGGCCGCCGACATCAAGACCACCGTGGCCACGCTGCGCGCCCGCCCCGAGGTGGACGCGGCCGGTGGCAAGGTGGGCGCCATCGGCTACTGCATGGGCGGCCGCCTGGCCTACATCGCTGCGGCTGACCCCGGCGTGGAAGCCGCCGTGGCCTATTACGGCGGCGGCATCCACGACCAGCTGCAGCGCAGCGGCAGCATCAGCTGCCCCATGCTGTTCCACTACGCCGAACAGGACCACGCCATTCCGCTGGACAAGGTGGAAGAGGTGCGCAAGGCCTTTGCCGGCAAGCCGGCCGAGCTGCACGTCTACCCCGGTGCCACCCATGGCTTCAACTGCTGGATGCGGGGCTCCTACCACCCGGCATCGGCCGCGCTGGCGCATGGGCGCTCGCTGCAGTTCCTGGCCAAGCACCTCTTCTGACCCGGCCACGCCCGTGGCCAAACGCAGCCTGCTCGGCGCCTGGACCCGTCTGCTCAACCGCAGCGGCCAGGCCTTGACGCGGGCGGCGGTCAAGCAGCACAAGGCGCTGCTGAAGTCGGCCGGAAAGGCCGCGGCCAAGACCACCGCCAAGCCTGCCGCGGCCCGCAAGAAGGCCACGGCCAAGGCGGCCCCCAGGTCCGCCGCACCCCGGCGCCCGGCCACCCGCGCCGGCCGCATCGTGCAGCCGGCGCTCCAGGCCCTGGCCGAGCAGCAGCGCTTCCCCCGCGCCTCCGGCGACTGGCTGCCCGGCCTGGCGGTGGGCCCGGCGGGCGCACGGCGCTTCACGCTGTACCGGCCGGCCGCCTTGCGCGGCGGGCTGCTGGCACGGCTGCCGCCCGCGCCGCTGGTGGTGATGCTGCATGGCTGCGCGCAGAACGGCCGCGACCTGGCCTTCAGCAGCCGCATGCATCGGCTGGCCGACCGGCACGGCTTTTTCGTGCTGTACCCCGAGCAGGACACGCTGGCCCACCCCCAGGGCTGCTGGCGCTGGTACGACGTGCGCGCCGGCCATGCCCAGGCCGAGGCGCAGACGCTGCAGCTGATGGTCGACCAGGTGTGCCTGCGCCACCCGGTGGACCGCCGCCGCGTGGCCGTGGCAGGCTTGTCGGCCGGCGCCGGCATGGCCGCGCTGATGGCCACGCGCGAGCCGCTGCGTTATGCCGCGGTGGTGATGCATTCCGGCGTGGCGCCGGGCAGCGGCCGGTCCACCGCCACCGGCCTGCAGGCCATGCGCGGCCATGGCCGCGTGGCGCTGCCCGAAGGCCCGGTGCCACCGCCGCTGCTGGTGCTGCACGGGACGGCGGACCGACTGGTTGACCCCGTCAACGGACGGAATTCCGTCCAGGCCTGGGCGCAGGCCCATGGCGCGCGCACCGGCACGGCGCGCCAGGTGCAGCGCGGTGCCCGCCATGCGATGACGGTGACCGACCACCGCGGCCCGGGCCGGCGCCTGGTGGCCCGGCTGTGCGAGATCGACGGGCTGGGCCATGCATGGAGCGGCGGCGCCGCCGACCAGGCCCACAGCGACCCGCAGGGGCCCGACGCCACGGCCCTGGCCTGGGCCTTCCTGCAAGCTTGCTTTCGGCAAGCATCGGGTACTACGTAGGACGTTCCTGCATGGTTCTTGCTGATACTCGCTGCCTCGGTTGTGGGCCACAGTGACCCGCCCCGCCGAAGTGCATATCAGGAGAACCCAGTTTGTCTACTTCCCTTCGCCGCGTGTTGATCCTCACGCCGCTGGCGGCCGCCAGCGCCTTCGCCCTCTCGGGCTGCTTCTTCAGTGACTCCGACGGGCCCGACACCGGTTGCGAACTGCTCAGCGACAGCGGCGGCACCGTGGTGGTGGGCTCAGGCCTGCCCGGCGACCCGGCCGCCCCCGAGCCCGCCAGCGGCTACCGCGTGGGCAAGAAAGTTGTCTATGCAAGCAAGTACATGGTGGCCACGGCCAATCCGCTGGCCAGCAAGGCCGGCTGCGAGGTGCTCAAGAGCGGCGGCAGCGCGGTAGACGCCGCCGTGGCCGTGCAGGCCGTGCTGGGCCTGGTGGAGCCGCAGTCCAGCGGCATCGGCGGCGGCGCCTTCATGCTGCACTTCGACGCCAAGACCAAGGCCGTGACCGCGTACGACGGCCGCGAGACCGCGCCGGCCACCGCCACCGAGAACTACCTGCGCTGGGTCGATGACACCAACCGCACCACCCCGGTGCCCAGCGCCCGCGCCAGCGGCCGCTCCATCGGCGTGCCCGGCGCCGTCAAGATGCTGGGCCTGGCCCACAGCGAGCACGGCAAGAAGCCCTGGAAGGACCTGTTCCAGCCCGGCATCGACCTGGCCACCAACGGTTTTGCCATCAGCGGCCGCATGGCCGATGCCATCGCCGGCGCGGCCACCAACTTCCTGCGCGACGCCGACGCCACCGCCGCCTACCTCAATGCCGATGGCTCGCCCAAGGCACTGGGCACCACCTTCAAGCTGCCGGCCTACGCCGCCACCTTGACCACGCTAGCCAACAACGGCGCCGATGCGCTGTACACCGGCCCGCTGGCCCAGGCCATCGTCAGCAAGGCCGGCCAGACCGTGGGTGCCAACGGTGCGCCGCTGACCCCCAGCCTGCTCACGCTCAGCGACCTGTCGAGCTACCAGGCCAAGAAGCGCGAAGCCATCTGCACCACCTACCGCAGCACCTACATGGTCTGCGGCATGCCGCCCCCGTCGTCGGGCGGCCTGGCGGTGGCGCAGATCCTGGGCATCGTCGAGAACTTCGACCTGGCCCAGTACAAGCCCACGGCCATCGACCTGGAAGGCGGCAAGCCCACGGTGATGGGCGTGCACCTGGTGGCCGAAGCCGGCCGCCTGGCCTATGCCGACCGCAACAAGTACGTGGCCGACACCGACTTCGTGGCCCTGCCCGGCGGCTCGCCCGCTGCGATGCTGGACAAGAACTACCTGAAGAGCCGCTCGCAGCTCATCAGCATGACGCGCAGCATGGGCACGGCGCAGCCGGGCAACTTCGGCACCGCCACGCCCACCGGCACCAGCAATGCGCCTGAAGCCGGCACCACGCACATGACCATCGTGGACAAGGACGGCAACGTCGTGACGATGACCACCACGGTGGAATCGGGCTTCGGCTCCTTCCACATGACCAACGGCTTCATCCTGAACAACCAGCTGACCGACTTCGACGCGGCACCGACGGACGCCACCGGCGCACTGATCGCCAACCGCGTGCAGCCGGGCAAGCGCCCGCGCAGCTCGATGGCGCCGACGCTGGTGTTCAAGCTGGATGCCGCAGGCAAGGCCGGCGACTTCGCGATGGCCACCGGCTCGCCGGGCGGCGCCACCATCATCCAGTACGTGGCCAAGACCGTGGTCGGCGCGCTGGACTGGGGCCTGGATGCGCAGCAGGCCACCTCGCTGGTGGACTTCGGGGCGGCCAACAGCGCCACCACCAACGTGGGCGGCGAGCACCCGAACATCAACGCGGCCAACAACGGCGCCAACGACCCGCTGGTCACCGGCCTGCGCGCGCTGGGTCACACCGTGAGCGTGAGCGCCCAGAGCAGCGGCATCGGCACCATCATGCGCAGCACGGTCAACGGCCGCAGCGTGCTGGCCGGCGGCGCCGACCCGCGCCGCGAAGGCCTGGTGCTGGGCGACATCGTCAAGCCCTGAGCCTGACCGGCCCCGCGCGCTGCAGCGTCAGCGCGCGGAGGCTGCGCCGGCCGCTGGCACCACCGCGGCGCTGGCGGCTGGCGTGGCCGCCACTGCCGAAGCCGGCCGCGCGGCCGGCACCGCGCTGGCGGTACCCGGCCACCAGCGCTCCAGCCAACCCAGGCGCCAGGCCCCCACGCCCAGCGCCACCACCAGGGCCAGCGTGCCCAGCGTCCAGCCCCAGCCATGCCGCTCGGCAAAGGGGTCGGGCCGGCGCACCGTGCCGGGCGGCAGGTGCGCCGTCTGCGACAGCGATGCCCCCAGCCGCACATTGAGCTGCATGCGGCCGTTGATGGCCCAGCCGCTGGCGTCCAGGATGGGCCCCAGGCTGCGTTGGCGCAGCTTCAGCCACGCGATCAGCATGCTGGGCCCCGAGATGGACAGCACGATGCCGGCCAGCGCCACCGGGATCCACCAGCCCAGGTCGACGAACTTGGTGAACACGCCCACCAGCACCGCGCTGATGCTGCCCAGCGCCACGCCCAGGGCAGCGACGGTGCCCACGTCGATGCGGCCCTTGCCGGCCGCCGCCGCATCGGCCGGCGCCGCGGCCACGCCGGCCACCGGCGGCGACTTGTCGGCGGTGGCGATGCGGCCGGCCCAGCCGCCCAGCTTGCCCTGCGCCGCGGTGTCGCTGGCGGCGGCGCGCTTGGCCACCTGCTCTTCGATCATGCGCAGGAACTTCTTGTACGGCGACAAAAAGGCCTGGCGGATGCTGATCGGGTTCTCGATCACTTTGACGATGCGCGCGTCCCAGTCCTGGCCTTCGCGGTCGTAGAACAGGCCATTGCGGCCGACGAAGAGGAAGTCCACGTCGCCGGCGGTGAAGGCGGCGGCGATGGTCATCTTCTGCGTGCCGCGGGTGCATTCGCAATAGGCCAGGTAGGCCTTGGCCAGGCCGGCGATCACCGCATGCTTGGCCGCGTCGGCCACGTTCACCGTCAGGTCGCAGCTGCGGCCATCGAGGAACAGCCGGCCGGCCTGGAACACCGCGCCTTCGCGGCGGTAGAAGGCCGCGAAGCTGACGAAGTTGCGCAGCAGCACCAGCAGGTCGCGCTGCAGGCGCAGCAGCTTTTCGAGGTCGTTCACATGGCCGTGCAGCGGCGCGGCGGCCTTGTCGTCGGCCATCAACTGCAGCAGCCGGGCGCGCATGGCCGGCAGGTCGTGGCCCACCAGGGCCTGCAGGTCGGCCGACGACAGGCCGGCCAGCGGACCGGCCGGGCGCGCGGCCAGCCATTGCCGGCACGGCGCCACACGGGCCTTCAGGCGCTGCCAGCCGGCTTCGTCCAGCTCGGCGGCGTCGCTGCCCAGCAAGGGCTGCACGGCTTCGGTCCGCAGGCGCTGCAGCGCAGCCTGCCAGGCAGGGTTGGCGCCTTCGCCCAGTGGCAGCGGCCGGTGCGCACCCACCGGCGCCAGCGGCAGCGCCTGCAGCGGGTCGGTGGCCAATGAAAGGCGCACCGCGGCCAGCTTGCGCAGCTCTTCCACCGGAGGGGCATTCAGCGCTTCGGCGGCGGCGGGGTCGTAGCTGGCCAGCCGGCAGCGGGCGAAGTAGTCCTCCACCTTGTCGTGCACCGCGTCCACCGCCTGGGCGGCGGGGCGCATGGTGCCGCAGTCGGCCTCGCCGCGGGCGTGCCAGTCCAGCAGCGCCTGCACCGCGTCGAAGAAGGCGGTGGCGCGGGTCTCGTCCACGCCCATCGCGCCGCTGGCGTCGGCCACGCCGCCCTGGGCCTGCAGCACCTGCTCGATCACCGCCTTCAGCGCCGCGCCGTCGCCCGCGGTGGCGGGCGTGACGATGCCGTCGCCGTTGAAGCGCTCGGCCGCCAGGTGCTTCTGGCGCTCGGCGATCTCGTCCAGGCCGATGTCGGGCGCCTCGGCATGGCCATGGCGTTCCAGCGTGCGGCGGGCCTCGGCCCGCATCGCCGGGCCTTCACCGGCTTCGGCCAGCGCGTCCAGCGCCAGGCGGTCGCCGCCACGGATCAGCTGCTCGGGGTCTTTCAGCCGCTCGCAGGCCCAGCGGCAGGCGGCCAGCAGCTCGGGCGCGCGGATGCGGCCGTCGTGGTCGGTGTCGATCAGGTCGAGCGTGCGGGTGTCGAAGTGAATGCCCCGGGTGGGGCAGGCCAGCCCCACCCACAGCTTCTGATCCAGCTCATGCAGGTGGGCGATGTCGGCGCCGCTGGCGATGACGACCTGGTCGACACCCCCCGCGCGAAAGAACTGCCAGGCGTGGGCCATGAACAAATGCGCCCACTGAAAAGGGCCGAAAAACAAGGGCGCGCGAGTATCGCCTCAGCCACCTGGCCCGCGCTGTCAGTCCTGTCCGACAACCCAGGGTTTTCCCTGGATTGTTTCAAGGCGAGCCGCTGGCAGGCCGACAAGAAGGGCTGCGTTCCAGGCCGGCCGCGTCGCGCCGCCCGTGTGCATCAGAGAAGGACCCCATGCGCACCAACCTGCCCGTTTCCCAGCGCGAGTACCGCTTTGCCGATGGCGTGACCATCGTCTCGACCACCGACCTGGACAGCCGCATCACCTACTGCAACCCCGCCTTCATCGAGGTGAGCGGCTTCACGCAGGAAGAATTGCTGGGCCAGCCACACAACATGGTGCGCCACCCCGACATGCCGCCCGAGGCCTTCCGCGACATGTGGGACACGCTGCGCGCCGGCCACCCGTGGATGGGCCTGGTGAAAAACCGCCGCAAGAACGGCGACCACTACTGGGTGGTGGCCAACGTCACGCCGCTGATGCAGGACGGCGCGGCCGTGGGCTACCTCTCGGTGCGCACGCAGGCCAGCGCCCAGCAGGTGCAGCAGGCCGAGGCGTTGTACGCCCGCATGCGCGCCGAAGCCGCCGCCGGCCCGCTGCGCACCCGGCTGCGGCGTGGCGAGCTGGTGCCCACGCCGGCGCAAAAGGCGCGGCTGCTGGCCCAGCGTGCGCTGCGGCTGGCCGCCGCCGCAGCTTCGGCCGGTGCGGTGGCCGGCATGGGTGCCTGGCTGGCAGGCCCGGTGGGTGCCGGCGTGGGCGCGGCCGTGGCCGGCGCCGCCATCTCGGCCCAGGCCCGCCGGGCGCTGATGCAGCGCGCCGACACGCTGGTGGCGGCGGCCAACCGGCTGGCGGCCGGCGACCTCTCGGTGCGCATCGACAGCAGCCGCTACGGCGCTTTCGGCGCACTGGCGCGGGCGCTGAACCAGGTGATGGTGAACATGCAGGCCATCGTCAGCGACGTGCGCAGCCAGGTCACCGGCGTGAGCAATGCCAGCTGCGAGATTGCCAACGGCAACAACGACCTGGCCGCCCGCACCGAGCAGACGGCCGCCAACCTGCAGCAGACCGCGGCCTCGATGGACCAGATGTCCAGCACCGTGCGCCACAACGCGGCCACCGCCGAAGAAGCCACCACGCTGGCCACCAGCGCCTCCGAGGCGGCCGAACGCGGCGGCCTGGCCATGGGCGAGGTGACGCACACCATGGGCGCCATCGCCGAGTCGTCGCACCGCATCGCCGACATCATCGGCGTCATCGACTCCATCGCTTTCCAGACCAACATCCTGGCGCTCAATGCCGCGGTGGAAGCCGCGCGTGCGGGTGAACAGGGCCGCGGCTTCGCGGTGGTGGCCGGTGAGGTGCGCATGCTGGCCCAGCGCAGCGCCCAGGCCGCGCGCGAGATCAAGACGCTGATCGACGATTCGGTGAAAAAGGTGAACGACGGCACCCGCCTGGTGGGCGCCGCCGGCCAGACGGTGCACGACATCGTGCGCCAGGTGCAGCACGTGAGCCAGCTGATCAACGCCATCGGCGACACCACGCGTGAGCAGACCGGCGGCATCGACCAGATCGGCCGCGCGGTGACCCAGCTCGACGAGATGACCCAGCAGAACGCCGCGCTGGTGGAGCAAAGCGCCGCCGCCGCCGAAACCTTGCGCGGCCAGGCCCGCGCGCTGGGCGAGGCGGTGGGCATCCTGCGCCTGGGTTGCAGCCGCTGACACAGCGGCACGCCGGGCGGGCCACCGTTCCGGGGTAGGCTCTGCAGCCTTGCCGACCCGCGGCGCCCGCCGCCCGCCGATGCTGCAGATCCACTTTGCCAACCGCCTTGAAACGCTGACGCTGCAGCTGCTGGCCCGCCTGCGGTCCGACGGCGAAACCGATCCGCTGGCGCCGGCGCAGGTCATCGTGCCCAGCGCCGCGATGCGCCGCCACCTGACGCTGCGCGCCGCCGATGCCCAGGGCGTGTGCGCCAATGTCGAGTTCACCTTCCTGGCGCAATGGCTGTGGCAGCAGATCGGCCGCGTGCTGCAAGGCGTGCTGCCCGAGTCGCCGTTTTCACCCGACGTGATGGCCTGGCGGGTGTATGCCGCCTTCGGCGATCAGGAGTTCGTGGCGGCCCATCCGCGCCTGGCCGCCTACCTGGCCGAGGCCGACCCGGTGATGCGCCTGGACCTGGCCCGCCGCAGCGCCGGCCTGCTGGAGCAGTACATCACCTACCGCGCCGACTGGCTGGCCCGCTGGGAAGCCGGCGAGCCGGCCGACCTGGGCGCAGTGGACGACAGCGCCCGTGCCGACGAAGCCTGGCAGGCCGCGCTGTGGCGCCGCATCGTGGCCGAGCTGGCCTTGAAGCAGGACCCGGCGCAGCAGCTCATCAGCGTGCTCGAAGGCCCTGACGGCCCGGCGCTGGCCGCCGCGGCCGGCCTGCCTGCCAGCGCCCATGTGTTCGCGCTGCCGGCCATGCCGCCGCAGTACATCCGGCTGCTGCAGGCGCTGGGGCGCTGCATGCAGCTGCAGGTGTATGTGCTCAACCCCTGCCGGGAATACTGGTTCGAGGTGATCGACCGCCGCCGCCTGGCCCACCTGGCCGCCCGCGGCCAGGAAGCGCTGCACGAAGAAGGCAACCACCTGCTGGCCGCCTGGGGCCGGCAGACGCAGGCGCAGATCGACCTGCTGGTGGAAGCCGCCGGCGAGCAGATGGTGGACGACGCGATGTTCAACCCGGCCATCGGCGGCACGCTGCTGGCCGAACTGCAGAACGCGGTGCTCGACCTGGTGGAGCTGCCACCCGCCAGCGTGGCGGCCGACCGCAGCATCGAGGTGCACCGCTGCCACTCGCTCACCCGCCAGCTGGAAGTGCTGCAAGACCAGCTGCTGGCCATGTTCACCGACCCGTCGCTGCCCGGCCTGCATCCGTCCGACGTGCTGGTGGTCACGCCCGACCTGGACGCCGCGGCGCCCTTGATCGATGCGGTGTTCGGCACCGCACCGCCCGAGCGGCAGCTGCCCTTTGCCATCACCGGCCGGCCGCGCAGCCGCATCAACCGCTGCGCGCGGGCGATGCTGGAGCTGCTGGCGCTGGTGGGCTCGCGCCTGCCGGCCAGCGGCCTGCACGGCCTGCTGCAGCAGCCGGTGGTGGCGCGCCGCTTCGGCCTGGACGCGGCGGCGCTGGACCAGGTGCAGCAAGACATGGCCGAAGCCGGCGTGCGCTGGGCGCTGGACGCGGCCCACCGCGGCAGCTTCGGCGTGCCGGCCCAGGCCCAGCACACGCTGGACGACGGCCTGGCGCGGCTGTTCCTGGGTTATGCGCTGCCTACCCAGACCCACCAGCCCTTTGCCGGCCGCCTGCCCGCGGGCGACGTGGAAGGCGCCAGCGCCGACACCCTGGGCGCCTTCTGGCGTTATGCCCAGGCGCTGGGCCAGCTGCACCGGCGCTGTCGGCAGCCGCACACGCCGGCCGGCTGGCAGGCGGTGCTGCAGCAGGCGATGGACGACTTCATCGCGCCCGAAGCCGATGAGCTGGAAGACCTGCGCGAGCTGCGCCAGGCGGTGCAATCGGTGGTGGCGGCGATGACGCTGGGCGGCTTGGCCGAGCCCGGCGCTGCGCCCCTGCCGCTGGCGGTGCTGCGCCATGCGCTGGAACAGGCACTGGACGACCCCGCCCGCGGCGGCGTGCCGGGCGGCGGCATCACCTTCTCGTCGATGAGCAGCCTGCGCGGCCTGCCCTACCGGGTGATCTGCGCCATCGGGCTGGACGACGGCGCCTTTCCGAGCACGCCGCGCGAATCGGAATTCGACCTGATGGCGCTGCGCCCCCGCCGCGGCGACCGCCAGCGCCGCTTCGACGAACGCAACCTGTTCCTCGACCTGCTGCTGGCCGCGCGCGACCGGCTGCTGCTGGCCTACACCGGCCGCAGCGTGCGCGACAACAGCGAGCTGCCGCCTTCGGTGCTGGTGGCCGAGCTGCTGGACACGCTGGCGCCCGCGGTGAAAGAAGGCCGCCAGGCGCTGCTGGTGGCCCATGCGCTGCAGCCGTTTTCGCCCGAGAACTTCCACCCCGACGGCGACGCGCGCCAACGCAGCTTCCACCGCGAATACGCCGAGGCCCTGGCCCGGCAGGCCGCCCAGCCGGCGGCGCCGGCAGGCACCTGGGCCGAGCAGCCGCTGCCTGAGGACGATGCGGACGACGACGCCGCCCCCGCCCTGCCCGCCGCGCCGCTGTTCGCCCGCCCGCTGCCACCCCCGGGCGACGAATGGCGGCAGGTGTCCATCGGCCAGCTCACCGAGTTCTTCCGCCACCCCAGCCGCGCGCTGCTGCGCCGCCGGCTGGGCCTCGACCTGCCCCGCGCTGCCGACGAACTGCAGGACGACGAACCCTTCGTGGCCGACCGCACCGGCCGCCAGGCCCTGGCCGAGCGCCTGCTACCGCTGCTGCTGGACCCGACCACCGCCGACACGCTGGACGACGCGCGCCTGCAGGCCCTGGCCGCTGCCGGCACCGAATACCCGACCGGTGCCCTGGGCGAACAACAGCGCAACGCCGAGCTGGCCCGGCTGCAGCAGTTCGCGGCCCAGGTGCGTGAAGCGCTGCAGGTGCCGCCGCTGCCCGCGCTGCACGGCCAGCTGCCGCTGGACCTGGCAGGCGAAGCCTGGCAGCTCAGCGGCAGCTGGGCCGACCTGCGACCCGAGGGCCTGGTGCGCTGGCGCTACGACGACACCCGGCCGGTGGACTACCTGCAGGCCTGGCTGCCCCACCTGCTGCTGAACGTGGCGCGGCCGGGCAGCGCCAGCCGCTTCATCTCGCGAGACGGCAGCTTCACGCTGCGGCCGGTGGCCGATGCGCCGCGCCACCTGCACACCCTGCTGAACTTGTATAGACAAGGCCTGCAGCAGCCGCTGCACTTCTTCGCCAAGACCTCGTGGGCGCAGGCCACCGGCGCGCCACGCAGCCAGGTGGAAGCCACCTGGCGCACCGGCCCGCGCCGCCCTTATGCCGAAGAAGCCGACGCCGCCCACCGACTGGCGTTGCGCGGCCTGCCCGACCCGCTGGACGACACCTTCGAGCAAGTGGCCGAAGCCGTGTACCGACCCCTGCTCGACCACCTGGACGACGCCCGCCTATGACTCCGCTGGACGTGTTCCGCTGCCCGTTGGGCGGCATCAACCTGATCGAGGCCTCGGCCGGCACCGGCAAGACCTGGAACATCTGCGGCCTGTACCTGCGGCTGCTGCTGGAACGCGACCTGCCGGTGCAGCACATCCTGGTGGTCACCTTCACCAATGCCGCCACCGCCGAGCTGCGCGAGCGCATCCGCAGCCGGCTGGCCGAGGTGCTGGCCTGGCTGCGTGGGCCGCAGCCCGCCGAAGGTGCCGATCCCTTCATCACCGGCCTGCTGACCGCGCTGCGCGACGACGCCGGCCTGGACGACGCCACCATGGCGCAGCGGCTGCACCTGGCGCTGCAGACCTTCGACGAAGCGGCCATCTTCACCATCCACGGCTTTTGCCAGCGGGCGCTGGCCGATGCGCCCTTCAGCGCGCAGATGCCGCTGTCGCTGGAGCTGATGGCCGACGACACCGAGCTGCTGCATCAGGTGGCCGCCGACCTGTGGCGCCGCCATGTGGCCGGGCCCGGCCTGTCGCCGCTGCTGGCGGCCGAGCTGGCCGGCGCGGGTGATACGCCCGCCACCTGGGCAGCCCTGATCAAGCGCCGGCTGGCCAAGCCCTTGTCGGCGGTGCTGTGGCCCGAAGGGCTGGACGATGCGCCCGACGCACAAAGCCTGGCCGCGCCGCTGCAGGCCGCGCACGACGCTGCCCGC
>NZ_CAXFDV010000061.1:0-2160 GCF_964001545.1 uncultured Aquincola sp. | reverse complement strand
TGCACCTGGGCGCCAACATCGAAAACGCGGCCTACCCCGAAGGCCTGTGTGCCGAAGCCGTGGCCCTGGCCCACCTGGTGATGGCCGGCGGCCGGCGCGTGATGGCGGCGGCCGTGGTGGCCGACAGCGCCCAGCCCATCACGCCCTGCGGCGGCTGCCGGCAGAAGCTGCGCGAGTTCGCGGGCGGCCAAGCACCGGTGCTCTCGGGTGCGGTGGCCGCGGATGGCGGCGCCGTGCTGCGCCAGCGCGCCACCATGGCCGAGTTGCTGCCGCACAGCTTCGGGCCCGAGCACCTGGGTTGACCGGTCGGGCCGTGGCCCGGACCTGCGGCGTGGTCAAGCCAGGCCGGCGGCCAACGCCCGCGTCAGTGCCGCCGCCGTCTTCGGCCGCGCCAGACCGGCCGCCTGGCCGGCCCACAGCGGCGAGAAGTCGCCGCTGTCCCGGGCTTCGGCCTCGGCGCGCAGCGGCGCCAGGGCGCTGGTGGCCAGCGGAAAGCGCGGTGCATCGTCGGCCAGCGGCCCCATCTCGCGCATCGCGCGGTTCAGCACGCCGCGCGCCGGCCGGCCGGTGAACACGTTGGTCAGCGCAGTATGGGCGGCCTCGGGGCCGGCCAGCGCGCGGCGGTGCACGGCGCTGGTGTCGGCCTCGTCGCACAGCAGGTAGGCGGTGCCCACCTGCACGCCGCTGGCGCCGAGGGCCATCGCGGCCCGCACGCCGCGCGCATCGGCGATGCCGCCGGTGGCCACCACCGGCACCGTCACCGCATCCACCACCTGCGGCAGCAGCGCCATCAGGCCCAGCTGGCGGGTCAGGTCGTCGTCCAGGAAGTGGCCGCGGTGGCCGCCGGCTTCCAGGCCCTGGGCGATCACCACGTCGGCACCATGCGCCTGCAGCCAGCGGGCTTCTTCCACCGTGGTGGCCGAAGACATCACCACCGCGCCCCAGTCCTTGACCGATTGCAGCAGCGCCGGCGTCGGCAGCCCGAAATGGAAGCTCACCACCGGCGGCCTGAACTCGGCCAGCAGTTGGGCCGCTTCGGCGCTGAAGGGCAGGCGGCCGGCACCGCCGGGGGCATGGCGCAGGTCGGTGCCGAACTCGGCGTCGAAGCGGTGGGAAAGCCGGGTGCGCCAGGCTGCATCGCGTGCCGGGTCGCTCACCGGCGGCGTGTGGCAGAAGAAGTTGACGTTGTAGGGCAGGCCGGTGGCCTGCAGCCGCTGCAGTTCTGCCCGCAGTGCGTCGGGCGGCAACAGGGCCGCGGGCAGCGAGCCCAGCGCGCCGGCCTGCGACACCGCCGCGGCCAGCCGGCTGCCCTGGGCACCGGCCATCGGCGCCTGGATCAGCGGCAGCGCGGTTTTCAGCAACGACAGCAGGGCAGAGGTGGACATGGGGCGCTTCCGGCAACGACAGGCTGCCAGCGTAACCCCATGCCGTGCATCGGCCTCAAGGCCGTGCCTTGTGCCCGTAGACCACGGGCGGCAGCGCCTGCGACCAGGCGCTGCGCTCGCGCAGCAGCACCTGCACCCGGGCCATCAGCGCGTCCACCTGGCGGGCCAGGAAGCGGCGGCTGGGCAGGCCGGGCACCGCGGCTTCCAGTTCGGCGCGTTCTTGCTGCGCCCACTGCAAGGCACTGTCGCGCACGATCACGGCCGCGCGCAGGCGCATCAGCTCGCGCTCCTGCCACCGCAGCTGCCGCGCCTGCTCATCGAGCAGCCGGCTGCAGCGGCGCTGCACGCTGCCGTAGGCGCTCATCAGCGCGCAATGCTCACGGGCCAGGTTGTCGGGGTCGGGTTGGTCTTGATCGCTCACCGTGCACCTCCAGATGGTGACGGGCGATCATAGATGAGAATGATTCTCGTTAGCGTAAAGACCGCGTGGCAGGAAGAAAAGCCGCCGCCCGTGGGGGCGACGGCCTCCGGTGCCTCAGGCTTCGGCCGGCGCCGAGGTGCGGATCAGGTGGTCGAAAGCGCCCAGTGCCGCCGTCGCGCCCTGGCCCACCGCGATCACGATCTGCTTGTAGGGCACTGTGGTCACGTCACCGGCCGCGAACACGCCCGGCACCGAGGTCTGGCCGTGGCTGTTGACGATGATCTCGCCACGCGGCGACAGCTCCACGCCACTGCCCTTGAGCCAGGCGGTGTTGGGCACCAGGCCGATCTGCAC
>NZ_CAXFDV010000060.1:0-1947 GCF_964001545.1 uncultured Aquincola sp. | reverse complement strand
CCAGCACGGCCAGGCGGCGCGCCAGGAACAGCGTCATGCACACCCCCGGTGGGCGGGTGGCAGGCTGTCAGCGATCGGTACGGAAAGGAAGGACGGCGGGTGCAATCAGGAACCGGGTCGTCGGGCCCATCGGGCTGAAGTGCCCGATGATGCCCGAAGCCCGGCGCCGATCAGCGCCGGCTCGAGTCAGTTGCTGGTGTGGCGGTCGGCCGCGGCGAACAGGTCGGCCGCGAAGCCGGGGTCGTGGCGAGCCACGCCGCGGGCGTAGCGGCGCACTTCTTCAGCTTCCACCGACTTGACGGCGGCCAGCTTGGCGGCGCGGCGACGCTCGGCGATGTTGGTGAAGGTGCTGACGATCAGACCCACCAGCTTGGCGCCACGCGGGGTGGCTTGGTAGCGGGGGACGAAGACGTTGCTGGTCGTGCTCATGGTGTTTCCTTCAGGTCGCGCTGCTCACGCGGGCAGCGGCGACAGATGTGTGGAGGCAGTCGTTTCCGGCTCGGGGCTCAGCGGTCGCGCTGGGGGCGCGCAAAGGCGGCGAGTTCGGGAAACTGGCTGGCGTGAAGTGCGGCAAACTGGGCCAGTTCGGCCTGGGCGCGGCGTTGGCCGGCCTGTTCCAAAGCCTTCCAGACGCCACGTCCGGCGCGGCGCAGCCATGCACCGGCAGGTGCCTGGGCCGAGGTGGCGGGCTTCAGGGGCAGGGTGGCAGCGGTGTGGGACATAGCGACTCCTTGTGGGCTCATGTCTGTGGGATGTACGTAGTATCGGGTTTACCCTGACCTTTCTAAAGCGAATTCGCTGCACATGAGATATTCATGGCGTTCATGACATGCCGGCCAGCGTCAACTTCCGCCACCTCGACCTGAACCTGCTGCGGGTGTTCGACGCGGTGATGCACGAGCGCAACCTCACCCGCGCCGCGCAGAACCTGGCGCTCTCGCAGTCGGCCGTCAGCCATGCGCTCAAGCGCCTGCGCACCCTGCTGGGCGACGAGCTGCTCACACGCACCGCCTTCGGTGTGGTGCCCACGCCCAAGGCGGAGGCGCTGTGGCCCAGTGTGCGCGACGCGCTGGCGCAGCTGGAGCGCGCCATCGCGCCGGCCACCTACGACCCGCAGACCGACAGCGCCAACCTGTTGCTGCTGATGTCCGACGCCACGGCGGTGACGCTGCTGCCCCCGGTGGTGGCCCGGCTGGAACAGATGAAGGCGCAGGCCAACCTGCAGGTGCTGCCGCTGGTCACGCGCGACCCGCGCAAGTTGCTTGAAAACAACGAAGCCGACTTCGCGATCGGCTACTTCCCGGCGGCGGTGATGGCCATCCTGCGCCAGGGGCTCGACTCACCGCTGCGGCGCGAGCGGCTGTATGAGAGCGAATACCACTGCGTGATGCGCGAAGACCATCCGCTGGCGCAGGGCGAGATGACGCTGGATGGCTTTTGCGAGGCGCTGCACCTGTCGGTGAGCCTGTCGGGCCGGGCGCATGGGCCGATCGACGCTTCGCTGGCGGCGCTGGGCCGGCAGCGGCGGGTGATGCTGACGGTGAACCAGTTCTTCACCGCCGGGCAGATCGTGGCGCACTCCGACCTGCTGACGGTGCTGCCCACCTCGTTCATGCGCGCCACCGGCCACCAGGAGCGGCTGGTGACGCGGCCGTTGCCGGCCGAGCTGCAGATGAGCGGGCTGCAGGTGGAGATGCTGTGGCACTCGCGCCACGATGAGCAGCCCGCGCACCGCTGGCTGCGCGGGCTGATGCTCGAAGCCTGCGGCCGCGGCTGTTGAATGCAGCCCCCAAGGTCCGGGCTGCGCCCGGCCCGTCCCCCCGAGGGGGAGCAAGGAAGCTTGGGGCGGCCCGGCGCTTCCTCGATTGGGCCCCCAAGGTCCGGGCTACGCCCGGCCCGTCCCCCCGAGGGGGAGCAAGGAAGCTTGGGGCGGCCCGGCGCTTCCTT
>NZ_CAXFDV010000059.1:0-2861 GCF_964001545.1 uncultured Aquincola sp. | reverse complement strand
GGCTCGAACAGCGGCTTCATGCGGCGCAGCGCGCGCTTGGCCTGCAGCCATTCGTCGGGGCTCATGGTGTCGAAGTCGGCGCGCTGCAGCAGCTCACGTTCGCTGAAGGTGAGCGTGGCTTCGACCTGCACCTCGTCGGGCGGCTCGGGCTGGAGTGGGCGCGGTGGCGCACCGGCCGAGAAGGCTTCGCCCAGGCGGCGGTTCTCGGGCGGGGGCGGTGGTGCGCCCGCGTCGTTGGCGCGCACCTGCGGCAGCAGCATCTGCATCATGCGGCCGGCCAGGTCGGGGTCGCGCCAGTACAGGTCGAAGGCCTGGTCGAACATGGCGCGGTGTTCATGCCGGTCCAGCAGGCAGGCCGCCAGCGCGGCGCGAAAGTCGGCACGCGATTCGAGGCCCGCCACCTGCAAGGCCTGCAGCGCCAGCTGGATGCGGTCGGTGCCCACGGGCACGCCGGCCTGGCGCAGCACGCGCCCGAAGTGCATCACGTTCTCGGCCAGGCGGTGCATGCGGGGCGGGGCTGTCGTCTCAGGTGGCTTGCGCGCCGTCGCGCATCTGCTGCAGCAACCGCGCCACTTCGCCGCCCTGGACCTTGGCAATGTCGTCCTGGTACTTGAGCAGCACGCCCAGCGTGGTGTTCACCGTCTGCGGGTCCAGCACCACCGCGTCCAGCGCCATCAGCGCGCGGGTCCATTCGATGGTCTCGGCGATGCCGGGCAGCTTGTACAGCTCCACCGCGCGCAGCCGCTGCACGAAGGCCACGATCTCGGCGGCCAGGCGCTCGGGCGCGCCGGGCACGCGCTGCGCCAGGATCTGCGCCTCGCGCGCCGCATCGGGAAAGTCGACCCAGTGGTACAGGCAGCGGCGCTTGACCGCGTCATGGATCTCGCGCGTGCGGTTGCTGGTGAGCACCACGATGGGCGGCTCGGGCGCCTTCACCACGCCCAGCTCAGGAATCGTGATCTGGAAGTCGGACAGCACCTCCAGCAAAAAGGCCTCGAAGGGTTCGTCCGCCCGGTCCAGCTCGTCGATCAGCAGCACCGGCGGCAGCGGCTGGTCGTGCGAGATGGCCTGCAGCAGCGCGCGGCGGATCAAAAAGCGCTCGCTGAAGAGGTCGCGGCCCAGGGCCTCGCGGTTGGCGCCCGAGGTTTCGGCCAGGCGGATCTCCATCATCTGCCGCGGGTAGTTCCATTCATACGCGGCGGCGGCCAGGTCCAGGCCCTCGTAGCACTGCAGGCGGAT
This sequence comes from uncultured Aquincola sp., assembly GCF_964001545.1. Classification (NCBI taxonomy): domain Bacteria; kingdom Pseudomonadati; phylum Pseudomonadota; class Betaproteobacteria; order Burkholderiales; family Sphaerotilaceae; genus Aquincola; species uncultured Aquincola sp. Next base: position 1,622 of record NZ_CAXFDV010000059.1, on the reverse strand, counting down.
CAAGGGCCGGCCCAGCATGCGGGCCAGGGTCTTGGCGATCTCGGTCTTGCCGGTGCCCGGCTCCCCTTCCAGGAACAAGGGGCGCTGCAGCTTGAGCGACAGGAACACGGTGGTGGCCAGCGTGCGCTCGGCCACGTAGTCGTGCTGCAGCAGCAGGTTCAGCGTGTCATCGATGCTGGCGGGCAGAACGGCGTTGGAAGACAAAAGACGAAGCCCCTGTGAAAAGCGGAACGCCGCAACAGGGTGCGGCGTTGCAGGCGGGTGCGCGGCGCAGGGCCGCTCAAGCCCCCGCGACGGCGCGCCCGGCCAGCACCGGGATGAGCGCCGCGCGGTAGGCGGCCGAGCCGTGCAGGTCGGTGTTCAGGCCATCGGCGCTCACCTTCACACCTTCGCAGGCGGCGGCCGACCAGCTGGCCGACAGCGCATCTTCCAGCGCCTTGACGCGGAACACGCACGGCCCGGCGCCGGTGACGGCCACGCGCGTGCCGGCCGGTCCGCGGCTGACGAACACGCCCACCAGCGAGAAGCGCGACGCCGGGTTGCGCATCTTTTCCCAGCCAGCCTGCTGCGGCACCGGGAAGCTGACGGCGGTGATCACCTCACCTTCGGCCAGCGCGGTCTCGTACAGGCCCTTGAAGAAGTCGTCGGCCGCGATGCTGCGCTGGTTGGTGCGCACGGTGGCCCCCAGGCCCAGCACGGCGGCCGGGTAGCAGGCGGCCGGGTCGTTGTTGGCCAGGCTGCCGCCGATGGTGCCGCGGTTGCGCACCTGGCGGTCGCCGATCAAACCAGCCAGCTTGGCCAGCGCCGGAATGGCTTGCCGCACCTCGGCCGAAGCGGCCACGGCGGCATGGGTGGTCATCGCGCCGATGGTCACCTGGCCGCCCGAGACGGTGATGCCGCTCAGCTCGCCGATGCCGCTCAGGTCGACCAGCGCCGACGGCGCGGCCAGGCCCAGCTTCATCGACGCCAGCAGCGACTGGCCGCCGGCCAGCAGCTTGGCATCGCCGCCGCCGGCGGCACGGATCGCATCGGCCACCGATGCGGGCTTGGAGTACTCGAAGGCTTGCATGTGCTGTGCTTCCTGTTCAGGCGTTCAGCGCCTTCCACACCGTGAACGACGTGGCCGGCATCGGCATGTCGCGCACGCCGATGGCGTTGCAGATGGCATTGATGATCGCAGGTGGCGAGCCGATGGCGCCGGCTTCGCCGCAACCCTTGACGCCCAAGGGGTTGTGCGTGCAAGGCGTGCCCTGCACCGTCTCGACCTGGAAGTGCGGGAAGTTGTCGGCGCGCGGCATGGCGTAGTCCATGTAGCTGCCCGACAGCAGCTGGCCGCTGTCGTCGTCGTACACGCCGTGCTCCAGCAGCGCCTGGCCGATGCCCTGGGCCAGGCCGCCGTGCACCTGGCCTTCCACGATCATCGGGTTGATGACGTTGCCGAAATCGTCGCAGGCGGTGAAGCGGTCCACCCGCGTCTCGCCGGTGCGGGGGTCCACCTCCACCTCGCAGATGTAGGTGCCCGCGGGGTAGGTGAAGTTGCTGGGGTCGTAGAAGGCGTTTTCGTTGAGGCCCGGCTCCAGCTTGTCGTGCGGAAAGTTGTGCGGCACGTAGGCGGTGAGCGC
>NZ_CAXFDV010000058.1:0-4074 GCF_964001545.1 uncultured Aquincola sp. | reverse complement strand
GCCTTCGGCGGCGCGGGCACCGAGTACCAGAACGGCATCCCGGCCAGCACCGCCACGGTGCCCGGCGTGCTCGGTCAGGTGAAGATGTACACCGACGCGCTGGGGCCCAAGCGCGCACCAGCCGATGCGCTGTACGTGGTGTGGGCCGGTGGCAATGACTACGCCTTCCTGGGCCGGCAGGACCCGCCGGGGGTGGTGGGCAACATCGCCCAGGCGGTCAGGCAGTTGCCAAGGGCGCGCGCCGCTTCCTGCTGCCCAACCTGTCCGACCTGGGCATCACGCCGCTGGCCCAATCGCAAGGGCCGGCCGCCTCGGCGGGCCTGACGGCGCTGGCCAAGGGCCACAACACGCTGCTGGCGCAAACGGCCACCAGCCTGGCGGCCTCGCTGCCCGGCACCACGGTGGTGGTGGTGGACGTGTTCAAGCTGGGTGAGGTGCTGCTGCAGGCAGGGCTGGCGTCCGCCTCGCCGCCGGCCCTGGAACTGCTGGCACCGGGCGCTTCTGCGTGCCTCTTGACCAACCCCGCCGCCTGCCCCGACGTGGACCTGGACGCACCGCTGCCGCCGCTGCTGTTCTGGGACGCGCTGCACCCCACCACCCGCGCCCATGAGCTGATCGCCGCGGCGATGTACACCAGGCTGCTGCTGTCGCGCTTCGGGTTCTGAGCCGACGCCCCCGGGGGCCGCGAGCAACGCGAGCTTGAGGCCCCATCAATCCGGCCGCCGCAGTGTCTGGATCACCTGCTGCTCCAGCGCATCCACGGCGGCCGACCCGCGTGAGGCCTTGCTGCGCAGCACCGCCACCTGCATGGCGGGCAGGGGCGGCAGGCCATGCCGCTCACCCAGCACCAACAGGCCCGGCGGCACGCTGCAGCGGGTGAGCACCGCCACCGCCATGCCGCTGTGCACGGCGGCCAGCTGACCCGCCAGGCTGGAACTGTTGTAGACCACGCGGTGCGCCCGCCGCTGCGCAGCCAGGGCCGCCAGCGCATCGCGCCGGGCCTGGCTGCCGGGCTCATAGGCGGCCACCGGCAGCGGGTCGCGCCGCCAGGCTTCCTGCTGCGGCGCGCCCACCCACACCAGCGGCTCTTCGAACAGCAGCGTGCCGCGGTGGGGCCGGTCGCGCGAGACCAGGGCCACGTCCAGCTCGCCGCGCTGCACCTGCGGCATCAAGGCGGTGGACTGCTCGCACACCAGCGCGATCTCCACCTCGGGCTGCAGGCTGCAGAAGCTGCGCAGCACCGGCGTGAGGTAGCTGGCCGCATAGTCGTCGGGCACGCCCAGCCGCACCCGGCCCTGCAGCGCCGGGCCAGTGAGCACGGCCAGCGCCTCGCCATGCAGGTCGAGCAGCCGGCGCGCATAGGCCAGCAGCTCGGTGCCCGCCGTCGTCAATGCCAGGTGGCGCGGGCCGCGCAGCAGCAGCGGTCGGCCGACCACCTCTTCCAGCTTCTGGATCTGGGTGCTGACCGCCGACTGCGACCGGTGCAGCAGCGGCGCCGCCGCCGACAGCGAGCCGGCGTCCACCACCGCCACCAGCGCGCGCAGCCAGTCGATCTGCAGTTCCTTGCCGGCCATGGGCGACTCCACCATCTGTTTTTCGAATGGTAGCTGCCCAAACGATGCGCTTTACCGATGCCTGCCGCGCCCGCAGCATGGCGGCATGAAACAGCAGCAGACGGTGGCCGCTTCAGGCACGGGGTGGATGGTGGCGGGCAGCCTCCTGCTGGGCACGCTGGGCGTGTTCGTGCACGAATCGGGTCAGCACCCGCTGACGGCGGTGTGGGCCCGGTGCCTGTTCGGCGCGCTGGCGCTGGGCGCCTGGGCGGTGGCCACCGGGCAGGCCGGCGCGCTGCGGCTGCGCGGCCGGGCGCTGGCGGCGGCGGTGGTCACCGGGCTGCTGATGGTGCTGAACTGGTCCTTGTTCTTCGCGGCCATCGGCCAGGTGCCCATCGGCACCGCCACCGTGGTGGTGCATGCCCAGCCCTTCTGGCTGATGGCCCTGGCCGCGCTGTGGCTGCACGAGCCGGTGAGCCGCTGGCAGGTGGGGGCCGCAGCGGTGGCCCTGGTGGGCCTGGCGCTGTCCACCGGGCTGGCCACCGGCACCGGCTTGGGCGGCGAAGCGGGCGGCCTGGCGCTGTGCCTGGCCGCCAGCTTCACCTATGCGGTGGCCACGCTGCTGGCGCGGCAGGCGGGCATCGCGCCGCTGGTGCTGGCCTGGTGGCAATGCGCCGTGGGCGCGCTGGTGCTGGCCTGGTGGCCGTGGGTGCACCCGCTGCCGGTGCAGGCCGCCCCCTGGGGCTGGCTGGTCGGCCTGGGCGTGCTGCACACCGGGCTGGCCTACGTGCTGCTGTACGAAGGCCTGGCCCGGCTCACGGCCGGTCGCATCGCCGTGCTGCAGTTCGTCTACCCGGGCGCCGCGTTGCTGGTGGACGGCTGGGTGTACGGCAACGTGCTGGGCCCGCTGCAGTGCGTGGGCGTGGCCTTGATGGCGGCCGCGCTGTGGGCTTCCGGCAGCGGGCGGGCGGTCAGCCGGGCAGCTGGTGCTGGCTGAAGAAGCGCAGCATCTCGGCCGAGGCATCGGGGCCGCCGGCATCGGTGTAGCTGCCGGCGGGCTGGCCGCCTGACCAGGCGTGGCCGGCGCCGTGCACCACCCACAATTCGGCGTGGCTGCGGCCGTCGGCGCCCGCATGGTGCTGGCGGCTGAAGCGGCGGCCGCCGGGCGCCTGGCCCTCGCTGAGCTGCGAGCGCAACTCGGCCGGCGCACCGGCCAGCGCCGCCGCCAGCAGCTGGTGGCCGTTGTGCAGGTGCACCGTGCCGTCCTGGTCGCCATGGAACACGATGGTGGGCACCGGCCGCGCGGGCCGCGGCGTGCGGGCCTGCGTGCTGGGTCCACGGGCGCCGCCCTGCATCGCGGCCAGTGCCTCCTGCAGGTTGCCGGCCGCATCGCCGGGCAGGCCCGAATGCACGCCCGCCGCGGCGAACACGTCGGGGTAGGCGGCGGCAACGATGGCGGTCATCGCGCCGCCGGCCGACAGGCCCGCCACGTACACCCGGCGCGGGTCCACCGGGTGGCTGGCCGCCACCGCCTGCACCAGGGCCACGATGCCGGCCGGCTCGCCGCTGCCGCGCTGCTGGTGGTTGTGCTTGAACCAGTTCCAGCAGCGCTGCGGGTTGGCGGCCTGGGGCTGCTCGGGGTACAGCACGTAGCAGCCCTGCGCCCGCGCCAACGCATTCATGCCGGTGCCGGCCGCGAAGTCGTCCGCATGCTGGGTGCAGCCGTGCAGCATCACCACCAGCGGCAGCGGGGCCTGCGGCGTGGCGGTGGCCGCGGCCGGCGGCACATACAGCTTGTAGCGCCAGCTGCGGCCGCCGTGGCTCAGGCTGCCGGTGCTGAAGCTGTCGGGCACGGCCGGCTCGCTGCTGGCGCTGCCGGCGTTCGGGCCCGGGGCGGCGCCGCCCAGGCCAGGCAGGTTGGCCAGGTCGGCCATGTCGATCACCGGGCCCTGGCCGCCGGACTTCGCCCAGGCGGTGGCGGCATCGCGCAGCTGGGCGCTCCAGGCGGCCGGGGCCGCGGTGCTGCCCATGCCCGGGAACGAGCCCGTCGCCGGACCCGCTGCGGGGTGGGCACCCGGCCCAGGAAAAGCCGCCGCCGCGCCGGCGCCCAGCGCCTGCTGCAGCGCGGCCTGCGCTTCGGCCAGTTGGCCGGTTTGCGTGAGCCGGGTGGCCTCGCGCATCAGATCGGAAAGCGAGCGGTTCGGCATGGGCTTGTTCATCAGGGCAATCGGAAGGGTCAGCGCGGGCGCTGGGTGAGTGCCGCACGGACGGCCGGCGACGCATGCAGCGCACCCAGCACGTCGATGGAGGCGATGGTGTCGCGCACCAGTTCGGGCGTGACGTCGTCGGCGAAGGTGGCCAGGCCCAGCACGCGGATGTGCAGGCGCTCGTTGGCGGCCTGCGCGGCGCGCAGGTCGGCGGCGGTGAAGTGCTGCAGGCCCAGCACCAGCATCTTGCGGGCGACGGCCTGTTTCACCGCATCGGCATGGGCGCCGATCTGGTTGCGGATGGCGGTGCGGAT
>NZ_CAXFDV010000057.1:0-8608 GCF_964001545.1 uncultured Aquincola sp. | reverse complement strand
TGCCAGCGCGGCGCGCATCGCCGACATCATCGGCGTGATCGACGGCATCGCCTTCCAGACCAACATCCTGGCGCTCAATGCCGCCGTGGAAGCCGCCCGCGCCGGTGAGCAAGGCCGCGGCTTTGCGGTGGTGGCCGGCGAGGTGCGCAGCCTGGCCCAGCGCAGTGCCGATGCGGCCAAGGAGATCAAAAGCCTGATCGGCGCTTCGGTCGAGCGTGTGGAAGCCGGCACCCGGCTGGTGGGCGATGCGGGCACCAGCATGCGCAGCATCGTCGACCAGGCGCACCGCGTGAGCCAGTTGATCGGCGAGATCTCCGCCGCCACCCGTGCGCAAAGCAACGGCATCACGCAGGTGGGCGGCGCCGTCGGCCAGCTCGATGCGGTCACGCAGCAGAACGCCGCGCTGGTGGAGCAGGGCGCCGCCGCGGCCGAAAGCCTGCGGCAGGCGGCTTCGCAGCTCAACGCCGTGGTGGGCCGCTTCACGCTGCAGGCCTGACCGCGCCACCCGCCGTGCATGCGGCGCTGTCCCCATCGCGGCGGACAGCGCCTGCGGAGGGCCGCTTCCACACTGCGGCCACAACACCTGGAGACAAGACATGCACCGTGCACCCATGGCGCCGGCCCGCGCCCGCAGCCTGCGCACACCCGCCACCGTGGCGGCCGCCTGCGGCCTGGCCCTGCTGGCCAGCGCCTGCAATGGCAGCGGCGACGACGACACGCCCACGCCCGCCGCTCCGCCGGCCGAAACCGCACTGGCGGTGGACTGCGCCGCGCTGCCCGCCCGCGCCCCCGCGGGCATGACGCTCACCGCCACCGCGGTGGCCGCCGGCACCGTGGTGGGCGGCAATCCGCAGCCCGCGCACTGCGTGCTCGATGGCCGCATGAACCAGCGCACCGGCGCCGATGGGCAGGCGTACTACATCGGCTTTCAGCTGCGGCTGCCGGCGGCGTGGAACGGCCGCTTCATGTTCCAGGGCGGTGGCGGCAACGATGGTGTGGTGCGCGATGCGCTGGGCTCCCTGGCCGGCGGCGGCTCGCTGGCAGGGCTCAAGACCGGCGCACTGGCCCAGGGCTTTGCGGTGGTCAGCACCGACGGCGGCCACCAGGGCACCAGCGCCAGCTTCGGCCTCGATCCGCAGGCGCGCATCGACCATGCCTACAACGCCTACGACGTGGTGACGGTCACGGCCAAGTCGCTGATCAACACCGCCTATGGCCGCAAGCCCGACCGTTCGTACTTCGTGGGCTGCTCGGGTGGCGGCCGGCAGGCCATGCTGTTTCCGCAGCGCTTCCCCGACTACTTCGACGGCATCGCCGCCAATGCGCCCGCCATCAAGGTGGCGCGGGAGGCGAGCATGGCCTCGGTGTGGGGGCTCATCAGCTACGGCGCGGTGTCGCCGGTGCTCAGCCAGGCCTTGTCGGACGCCGACCTGAAGCTGGTGTCCAACGCGGTGCTGCAGCGTTGCGACTCGCTGGACGGCGCGGCCGACGGCATCATCCACGCCAATCCGGCGGCCTGCAGCTTCGACCCCGCGGTGCTGCAATGCACCGGCGCCAAGACCGACAGCTGCCTGACCGCCGCGCAGGTGACGGCGCTGAAGAAGGACTTCGGCGGCCCGAAGAACAGCGCCGGCCAGTCGCTGTATGCCAGCTGGCCGTGGGACGCCGGCATCGCCGGGGCCGACTGGCGCAACTGGAAGCTGGGCACCAGCACCACCACCACGCCCAATGCGCGCAATGCCACCTTGATCGCGGCGGACGCGATGCGGCTGGAATTCTTCACCCCGCCCGCGCCCAACTTCGACTACATGGCCTTCAACTTCGACACCGACCCGGCGCGCATGGACGCCTATGCGGCGATCTACAACACCACCTCCACCGACGTGGCGGCCTTTCGCAACCGTGGCGGGAAGATGTTGATCGTGCATGGCGTCAGCGACGCGATCTTCTCTGCCAACGACAGCATCGACTACTACCAGCGGCTGCAGGCCGCGCAGGGCGGGGCCGAGGCCACGCGCAAGTTCGCGCGGCTGTACCTGGTGCCGGGCATGAACCACTGCAGCAACTCGGGCGGGCCTTCCACCGACCTGTACGACGCGCTGACGCCGCTGGTGGCCTGGGTGGAAAAGGGCGAGGCGCCCGACCGCATTGTGGCCAGCGCCGGGCCCGCCACGCCGTGGCCCGGCCGCACCCGGCCGCTGTGCCCGTACCCCCAGCAGGCCCACTACGACGGCGCTGGCCCGATCGACAGCGCCAGCAGCTTCACCTGCCGTTGATCAGCGCCCGCCGAGCTCCCACCAGCGCTCGGCGGTGAACTGCTGCTGCAGGAAGTCGATGAAGCTGCGCACCTTGGCCGGCACCAGCCGCGGTGACGGAAACACCGCATGCATCTCCTGCGAAGGCAGTTCGTAGGCGGGCAGCAGCCCCTGCAGCTCACCCGCCTGCACCGAAGGGCCGGCCACGTACCAGGGCAGGGCGGCAAAGCCCAGCCCGGCGCGGCAGGCGGCCAGCACCGCCGACAGGTTGTTGCTGCGCAGCGGGCCCTTGACCGGCACCACCTGCGTGCTGCCGTCGGGCGCGCGGAACTGCCAGCGGTCGTCGCCCATCACACTGCTGTAGACCAGGCAGTCTTCGGCGGCCAGGGCCTGCGGCTCAGTGGGGGCGCCGCGGCGCTCGATCAGCGGCGGCGCCGCCACCAGCGCCCAGGGGTTCACGCCCAGGTAGCGCGCGCCCAGCGTGCTGTCGGCCAGCCGGCCCATGCGCACCGCCACGTCGATGCCTTGCTCCACCAGGTTGACGTATCGGTCGTCGAAGCTCAGGTCCAGCGTGATGCCGGGGTGCTGCCGCATGAAGCGCAGCGTCAGCGGCACCAGCACCCGGCGGCCGAAGGCCACCGAACAGCTCACGCGCAGCATGCCGCCCACGCCGCTTTGCAGCAGCGTGGCCAGGTTGCCGGCTTCTTCCAGCTCCAGCGCGATGCGCTTGCACTTGTCGTAGTACAGCTGCCCCACTTCGGTGGGCGTCACGCCACGTGTGCTGCGATGGAGCAGCCGTGCACCCAGTTGGGCCTCCAGCGCCGCCACATGCTTGGTGGCGGTGGGCTGGGTCACGCCCAGGTCGGCGGCCGCCTTGCTGAAGCTGCCCGTCTCCACCACGCGCAGGTACAGCTGAATCCCGGTGATGCGGTCCATCGGCCGACTGTAAGCGCAGGCTGTGGCTGCCTTAGGGAGTGACGCGGGGTGGTGGGCCGGCTACGTTGGACGATGCATCACACCACAAGCAAGGAGACAGCATGACGGTTCAAACGACGGCTCAGGCACTGGCGCTGGTAGCCTGCATTGCGGCGGGCACCGCGACCTCGGCGGGCGCGCAGACCGCGATCGCGCCGGGCGGCACGGCTTCCTTCACCTTGGCAGGCACGGTCAGCCTGTACCAGGTGTTCGGGCACAGCGGTTCGGTGACCGGTGCGGCCACGGATGCGCCCTACGTCAGCTTCACGGCCGGCAGCGGCAAGGTATTTACCTTCACGTCGGTCACCGGCGGGCTCAACTGCTGCTCCAACCCGGGCGCGCTGGCCACCCCCGAGGGCGGCAACTGGCTGGGGCCGGCTTCCAACATCACGGGGCTCAACGGCATTTCCAATGCCGCGGGCAACACCCAGCTGCCGCTGGTGGCGATGTTCGGCTCCGAGACCGACCCCTTCGGCCAGCCCGCGCCCGCTGCGCTGCCGGCCTGGGACGCCAACAACCCGCAGAGCCAGGCGCCGGGGCTGTACCAGGTGTTTTTCGTTGGCGACGGCCGCGCGGGCCGCGACGACGCGGCTGGCGCCTTGCTCACCTTCACCGCACCGGTCCAGGCCACCCGGCTGTACCTGGGCTTCGTCGATGCGTACAACTTCGTCGGTACCTCGGCCTACTACTTCGACAACCCGGGCTCGGTCAGCGCCACGGTGGCGCTGGCGGTGCCCGAGCCCCAGGCCGCCGCGCTGATGGGGCTGGGGCTGCTGGGCGTCGGCATCGCCGCGTGGCGCCGCGGCCGTCACGCGGGCTGATCCACCGCTCTACCGAGCATCTCTGTGCCGCCCCGGGATGGGGCGGCACGCACCACTTCGGGTTTGCGAGCATCGCGCACGGCTCTTGCTTGACTACATTGCTTGCATACAAGCGATGTCGTTCAGTTTGTCCGGTCCTTCTCAGTGCTTTGGAGAGTGGTGATGCCTCGGTTCTTCCGTTCCCTGTTCGGCCAGGTGGTGCTGGCCCTCGTTGCCGGCGTGCTGCTCGGCTACTTCTTCCCCGCCATCGCGGTGCAGCTCAAGCCTTTGGGCGACGGCTTCATCAAGCTGGTGAAGATGCTGATCCCGGTCATCGTGTTCTGCGTGGTGGTGCACGGCATCGCCAGCGCCGGCGACCTGAAGCGCGTGGGCCGGGTGGGCATGAAGTCGCTCATCTACTTCGAGCTGGTCACCGGCGTGGCGCTGGCGCTGGGCCTGCTGCTGGCCTGGTGGTTCCAGCCCGGCGTGGGCATGAACGTGGACCCGTCCACGCTGGACGCCAAGGCCATGAGCGCCTATGCCGACAACGCCAGCAAGCTCACCGGCGGCGGCTTCACCGAGTTCGCGCTCAAGCTCATTCCCACCACCGTGGTCAACGCGTTCGCCACCGGCGACGTGCTGCAGGTGCTGCTGTTCGCCATCCTGTTCGGCTGCGCGCTGTCGCTGCTGGGCGAGCGCGGCAAGGCCGTGGCCGGCCTGGTGGACGACCTGGGCCAGGTGATGTTCAAGATCATGGGCCTGATCATCAAGCTGGCGCCGTTGGGTGTGCTGGGCGCCATCGCCTTCACCGTGGGCAAGTACGGCATGGGCTCGCTCAAGCAGCTGGGCATGCTGGTGGCGCTGTTCTACGGCGCGGTGTTCATCTTCGTGTTCGGTGTGCTGGGGCTCATCATGCGGGCCTCGGGCTTCAGCCTCGTCAAGCTGCTGCGCTACCTGCGTGAAGAGCTGGCCGTGGTGCTGGCCACCACCTCGTCCGACAGCGTGCTGCCGCAGGTCATGGCCAAGCTCAAGCGCCTGGGCATCCGCGACAGCACCGTGGGCCTGGTCATTCCCACCGGCTCCTCGTTCAACCTCGACGCCTTCTCGATCTACATCACGCTGGCGGCGGTGTTCATCGCGCAGGCCACCAACACGCCGATTTCCACCGCCGACCTGCTGACCATCCTGGCCATCTCGCTGGTCACCAGCAAGGGCGCGCATGGCGTGCCGGGCTCGGCCATCGTGGTGCTGGCGGCCACGCTGCATGCCATTCCGGCCATCCCCGCCATCGGCCTGGTGCTGGTGCTGTCGGTGGACTGGTTCATGGGCATCGCCCGCGCGCTGGGCAACCTGATCGGCAACTGCGTGGCCACCGTGGCCATCGCCGCCTGGGAGGGTGACATCGACCGCGAGCGGGCCCATGCGGTGCTCAACGGTGAAGTGCCGCCGCCGGTGGCCGACGAAGCCGTGGACGCAACGCCCACGCTGCCGGTGGCGCAGCCGGCGCTGCGCTAGAGTGCCGCGCCATGTCGTCCAGCAACAGCCAGTCCGCCATCGCCGAGCGCATCGTCGAATCGATCCTGGCGCAAAAGCTCAAGCCCGGTGAGCGCCTGGGCGAGCAGGACCTGGCCGAGCTGTTCGACGTCAGCCGCACGCTGGTGCGCGAAGCGCTGATGCAGGTGCAGGCGCGCGGCTTCGTGGAGGTGCGCAGCCGCAAGGGCTGGTACGTGGTGGAGCCCTCGATCGAGGAAGCGCGCGACGCCTTCTCGGCCCGACGCGCGGTGGAAGCCGGCATCCTGCGCCAGACCGAGGGCCGGCCGCTGCAGCAGGTGCTGGGCCGGCTGCGCCGGCACATCGAGGACGAGAAAGCCGCCATCGAAGGCGCCGACCCGGCCACGCGCGCCTTTTTGCTGGCCGACTTTCATGTGTGCCTGGCCGAATGCCTGGGCCACCGGCTGCTGGCCGACATGCTGCGCGACCTCACGGCCCGCACCACGCTGGTGGCCACGCTGTACCAGAGCAGCCACGAGGCCCTGGCTTCGTGCCAGGACCATGAGCGCATCGTCGCCGCGCTGGCCGACGGCCAGGTGGACGAAGCCGAGCGGCTGATGCTGGACCACATCGGCAACGTCGAGTCGTCGATCGGCCAGCATGCGGCCGAAGAACAAAGCGCCCAGGACCGCCTGCGCGCCACGCTGGCGCCCGTTGCGCCGCCGCGGCCGAGATCCGTTTAGCGGCCGCCGCCCGGCCGCTCCGAAGGCGGCCGCGCAACCCGCTTGGCGGGTGGCTTCACGTACCCGTGAAGCCGGGTGCTCCATTCACCGGCGCCAGCCGCCACCGCGCCCGTACCCCCGGTCCCAGCGGCCGGGCGCCCACTCGCGGTGGCCGCCGCGCCAGACCCAGCCGCCTTCGATCCAGATCGCGCCCGGGTAGGGCGCCACGCCCACCACCGGCGGGCCTACCACCACCGGCGCCCCGTAGGCGTCGTACACCGGCGGTGGCGGTGGGGCATACACCGCGCAGCCGCCCAGCAGGCCGGCCGCCAGCAACGCCGCGCAGGCGGCGGCGGCGCCGACCCGGCGGGAAGGGGCATCGATGCGGCTGTCCATGGCGATCTCCTGTGTCATGCACCCCTTCAACGCCCTGGGCGCGCCGCTTGCCGACCGCGCCACGCTTCGGTTTGTACGCAGGTGTGAACTGCCGCAACCGGGGTAGCGTCACCCCCCGGGCAGTTAGCATTCGCGCCCGCCTGCCTGTCCGTCCGCCTGCCCTCGCCACTTCCTGTCCGCCGTGAAGCGCCTGCGTTCCCTTGCCCTGCTGATGACGGTGCTGCTGGCCCTGGCCCTGGTGGTGGCCGCGGCGCTGGGCGCGCATGCGGCCGGCCGCCGCGCCGCGCTGCAGCGGCTGGACGACGCGGCCCAGCACCGGCTGGACATGATCGCCAGCACGCTGGAAGCCGCGGTGGCCCGCTTCGACTACCTGCCTTCGGTGCTGGAGATGACGCCCAGCGTGCTCGACCTGCTGGAGCGCCCCGACGACACCGCCCTGCGCGACGAGGTGAACCGCTACCTGCGCGGCATCAATGCCACCGCGGGCGCCGACATGCTGTACGTGGTCGACCGCCGCGGCATGGCGCTGGCCGGGGCCGACTGGGACCAGCCCGGCACGCCGGTCGGTCACGACCTCTCTTTCCGGCCCTACGTGCGCTCGGCGCTGGCCAAGGGCCAAGGGCGCTTCTACGGCGTGGGCGTCACCAGCCGGCGGCCGGGCTATTACCTCTCGTACAAGCTCAGCCGCGACAACCGGCCGCTGGGCCTGGCCACCGTCAAGGTGCGGCTGGCCGATGCCGAAGACGCCTGGCGCCGCCTGCCCGGCCAGGTGATGGTGGTGGACGAGAACGGCGTGGTGGTGCTGAGCACGCAGGACGTCTGGCGCTTTCGGCCGCTGCAGCCGCTGTCGGCCGCCGCGCGCGCCGAGATCGACCGCAGCCGCCCCTACGGCCATGCCACGCTGGTGCCCATCGACTGGCAGCCGCGGCCCGCCGAAGGCGCCGGCCCGAACGAGGTGGTGGCGCTGGGCGGCACGCAGTACGCCGTCTCGCAGCGGGCCATGCCGCGCACCGGCTGGCGCATCTACGTGCTGGACGAGCTGTGGCCGGTGGTCGATCAGGCCCGCACGCTGGCGCTGGCCGCCGGCATGGCCAGCCTGGTGGCGCTGATGGCGCTGCTGATCTTCTGGCTGCGCCGTCGCACGCTGCGCCAGCGCATGGCCAACCAGGCGGCGCTGCAGGTGGTGCTCAAGGCCGCGCGCGACAGCCTGGAAACCAAGGTGGAAGAACGCACCGCCGAGCTGCGCGCCGCGCAGAGCGAGCTGCTGCATGCCGGCAAGATGGCCGCGCTGGGCCAGATGTCGGCCGGCATCGTGCATGAGCTGAACCAGCCGCTGGCCGCGCTGCGCACGCTGTCGGACAACGCGGTGGTGCTGCTGGAGCGCGACAAGCCCGAAGACCTCAAGTGGAACCTGAGCCGCATCGGCCAGCTGGTGGACCGCGTGGGCAGGCTGACGCAGCAGCTCAAGGGCTTTGCGCACAAGGCGCCGCCGCAGGCGGTGCCGGTGCCGGTGCAGCGGGTGCTGCAGGGCGCGCTGCTGCAGGTGCAGCCGCGGCTGCGCGCGGTGGGCATCGACTTCGAGCAGCACATCGACCCGCCGGCCCTCACGGTGATGGCCGAAGAGCTGCGGTTGGAACAGGTGCTGGTGAACCTGCTGGGCAATGCCATCGACGCGATGGCTGCCTCGCCCGAGCGGCGCCTGCGCTTCGAGGCGGTGATCGCCGACGGCCGCGGCCGCATCAGCGTGGAAGACAGCGGGCCGGGCATTGCGCCCGACATGCTGCCGCGCCTCTTCGAGCCCTTTGCCACCACCAAGCCGGCCGGCGCCGGCCTGGGCCTGGGGCTGATGATCTCGGCCCACATCGCGCGTGAACTGGGCGGCAGCCTGGCCGGCCACAACCGGCCCGAGGGCGGCGCGGCCTTCGTGCTGATGCTGCCGCTGCGGCCCAGCCACACGGCATGATGGGCC
>NZ_CAXFDV010000056.1:0-5098 GCF_964001545.1 uncultured Aquincola sp. | reverse complement strand
GCGCCCGCGAAGGCCTGATCGACGCCGAGCGCTGGCGCGTGCGCCTGCAGGACTACCACCCGGTCGGCCGCTTCGGCGCGAGCTTCTACGTGACCACGCGCGACCGCTTCGCGGTGGATGGCAGCGAGCAGCCGAGCACGCGGACGGCGATTGACGAGATGTGATCCGGGCCGCCGCCCAGCCCGCGGTGCGGGTCTTCTGGGGTGGGCGGGAGCGTGGACATCCGGCCTGACATGTTGGATGCTTGCGCCGAACCTTCGGCTCCTCCGCCCGGCGGGCGGCACACGATGCATGCTCACCTACATCACGCTCGGCACCAACGATCTTGCGCGTGCCGTGGCCTTTTACGATTCCGTTCTGCAGGTGTTCGGAATGTCGCGTTGCGACACCTCTGCCGAGGGTGACTGGGAGGGATGGGCCGGATGGGGGACCTATCAGCAGAGCGGTCAGGTTCAGCTCGCGCTTTGGGTCTGCCAGCCGCAGGATGGTCGGCCTGCAACGGCGGGCAATGGCACGATGGTGGCGCTTCGCGCGACGAGCTGGGGTGAGGTCGAACGGGCCTATGAGACTGCACTGGCCAATGGGGGCAGCTCCGAGGGGTCGCCAGGTTTACGGCTGCAGTACAACCCTGACTTTTATGCAGCCTATGTGCGCGATCCCGACGGCAACAAGCTCGCGTTTGTCTGCCGCGGCTTTACCTGCGACCCAGAGGCCTAGTGGCAGGGCAAGCCCTGGGGGATCTTGGCTTTTCTCGTCCGCCTTGCGCATCAAGTTTTCAGCCGCCGCGGATAAAGCAGCTTGGCCTGGAGGCGCTCCATGCTACGGCGCTGCGGTACCTGACGAAGATCGTGCCGGCGTCTCGGGCCGCGGCCGGCAGCCGCAGCCTTCCTTCGTCTGGTTCAACGAAAGCATGGCGCATTACTGTGGCCTGAAAGCACTGTCGGTGGCCGACCCGTCACCGTCTACAAGGCCGTTCGGGACCGAAGCTACGTTCTGGTACGAAGCAGATACCGCCATCGAGACCGCCACCCGAGGAAAGCAAAGTCTGGACGACCATCTGCTCCCACTCCTGCGTGGCACGATGGCACCCGATGGAAGTTTGCGCATCTGATGGACAGGATCTGTCGCGGTCTTGCAGGCTTCGTGCAGCCGCCAAGCAGCAGCCACCGAGGAGAAGAACCATGGAGCTGAACACCGCACGAGTCTTTGTCAACGACCTTTCCGCGGCCAAGCGGTTCTACGCTGAAATGCTGGGTCTCGCAGTCAAGGCAGATGGCAGCGAATACGGATACTGCGTCTTCCGGGCCGGGGCTGCCGATCTGGTGATCGAAGAAGTCGGCAGCGATGCGCCGGAGGAAGACAGGCTCCTGGTCGGTCGCTTCACGGGCCTGTCTTTCACGGTCAAGGATGCGGCAGCCCGACACCAACAGCTTTCAGCGCTCGGCGTCATGTTCTCAGGGCTGCCGGAAAAGCAGCTGTGGGGCGGTGTCCTCGCCACCCTGCAAGATCCGTCCGGCAATCAACTGCAGATCGTCCAGCATCCCACTGCGGACCCTCGCTGAACCGGACCCGCGGCGCACTCCCGCGCGGGCGACTCACGCCGCCGCCATCATCCTGCCCCCCCGCTGCGCCCGCCGGCGGCCGGCCTGTTTGCCGGCGTACATCGCGGCGTCGGCGCGCTTGATCAGTTCGTCGGCGTCGTGGCCGTCCAGCGGGGCCAGGGCGTAGCCGATGGTCAGGCCCACCTGGCAGCTGTGACCGGCGGCCTGGAAGGGGTGGTCGAAGGCCTGCAGCAGCTTCTGGCTCAGCGCATGGGCGGCTTCGGCGTCCAGCAGGCCGCTGGCCAGCACCACGAATTCGTCGCCGCCCACGCGGGCCACGGCGTCGGTGGTGCGCAGCTCGGCCTGCAGCCGCTGCCCCACGGCCACCAGCAGCGCGTCGCCCACGTCGTGGCCGTACTGGTCGTTCACCGGCTTGAAGCCGTCCAGGTCCAGCAGGTAGACGGCCAGCAGCTGGTCGGGCGTGCTTTCGGCCAGCGCCGGCACCATGCGGTCGTGCAGGCCGCGCCGGTTGGGCAGGCCGGTCAGCGGGTCGGTGTGGGCCAGGTCGCGCAGGCGGTGGGTTTCCACCCGCGCGCGCTCGGCATGGCGGTGGATGGCCTGCACCCGCAGCGCCAGCACCGCCATCCACACGGCCATCTCGCACATGGTGGCCAGCGGGTACAGGTGCAGCGCCCAGAAGGTGGGCTGCAGCTTGCCCAGGATGGTGCCCACCAGCGCCGCGGTGCCGATCAGGAAGATGCTCCAGCCCAGCACCATCACGGTGGCGATGCGGTCGCCGCGGCGGGCGCGCAGCACCGCGATGGGCAGCGCCACGGCGGTGGGCAGCAGGCCCATCAGCGTGGCCAGGCCTTGCACCGCCCGGAAGTCCATCAGCCCCAGGTGGTAGGCGGCCAGGCCGGCCAGCGCGGTGCCGCCCAGCAGCGCCAGCGCACGCGCCGCCCAGCGGCTGACTTCGCGCACGGCCAGCGCCCGCGACATGAAGGCCGAGCCGCCGAACACCGCGATCAGCACCGCCTGCGGCGAAATCTCCTGCGCCAGCTGCGGCGCATGCGGCCACACATGCTGCGCCAGGATGCCGAAGTACGACATGAAGAACACGAGGTTGCCGCCCAGCAGCAGCGCGTAGTAGCCGAACATGCCGTCGCGCAGCGCCACGCCGTGGGCGATGCTGTACAGCAGCATGGCCACGGCCAGCCCGGCCAGCACGCCCAGCAGCAGCTGGCCGCGGGCTTCGTGCTCGGCGAAGGCTTCGGGCGTGCGCAGCGTCAGCGGCAGCACCATCGAGCTGCGGGCCCACACCCGCACGTACAGCTCGCTGTCGCCGGGAGGCAGCACCAGCGGCGCGGCCAGCGTGCGTGAGCGCAGCGGCCGCATCTCATGCTCCAGCGAGCTGCCCATGCGCGCATGCGACAGCACCTGGCCGCCGGCCACCAGGTACACGTCCACCCGGTCCAGCGGCGGGTAGTCGATGCCGAACACGCGCTGCACCGGCGCGTGGCCGGCCACCTGCAGCGGGATGCGCAACCACAGCGTATCGGGCATGCGCCCCAGGTTGGCCGGGGTGCCTGCCGGCTTCTGGAAGTAGCGGGGGGCGGCCAGCACTTCTTCCAGCGGCAGGTTGTGTTCGGGGTCGTGGCGCAGCGTGAGGGCAGGCCAGAGGCTGATGCTGTCCTGGTCGCCCACCTGAAGCGGCGCGGCCCCGGCGGGCAGGGCGCCGCCCAGCACGGCGACCAACACCAGACAACGTAACAGGATGAGGGTTCGGCGCAACAGGGCGGGCCAGGGCATGGAGGGCATTGGCCGCGCAGGCTGCAAGAAAGGCGCCCGTCTGCGGCTGCAGTGTCGTCAACCCCCTATTTGGCCACAGGCCTGCCCGCTCGGCATCGCGGGCAGGGCTCGATCTGAAGTGTTCTGAAACCTGCCACGGCCGGGCCGCCCATGCCTTGTGCGGCCTGGCGGGCGGTGGCAAAACCGGCGCTCCATCATGTGCGCAGGAGTGCGACATGCAGCCCAGCACCATCGAACGCGTGGCGATTTACCCGTCCATCGGCATCGCCCGGGTTGGCAACAGCCCCGACGGGTTCTTCTTCGGGCCCGAAGTGCCGGGCGAGCGGCCGGGCGAAGCCACCGGCTACCGCGATGCGCAGGGCCGCCTGCTGCGGCAGGCGGCGCGCTTCCGGCTCTACGGCTTCAATGCGGCGGGGCAGGTGGTGCGCGAGATCACCGCCGATGACGGGCCCATCACCTGGACGGTGCAGGTGGCCAACGAGAAGGCCGCCTGGTTCAACTTCGACCAGGCGATGGACATTCCCGCCAGCCGCGGTCAGCGGGCCGACGTGCGGCCTTTCGTCAGCCTGCGCCGCAATGCGCAGGTGATGGGCGCGGACCGGGCGCAGCTGTCCATCCGGCCGCGGGCACGGTCGATCAGCGGCGTGGGCGTGAACGCCGATGGCCAGCAGGCCGACCTGCGGCTGGACGACGGCTGCTTCTTTGGCCAGCCGGTGTACCTGGGTGAGTTGCGCACCGACGACAGCGGGCGCCTGGTGTTCCTCGGTGGCCGCGGGCACTCGGCCGCCTATGACCACCAGCCGCCCACCGGTTTTGCCAACAACGACGGCTGGCACGACGACGTGGCCGACGGCCCGGTGGAGGCGCGGGTGGTGCTGGGCGGCCGCGAGCTGCGCGCCACCGGGGCCTGGGTGGTGGTGGCACCGCCCGACTATGCGCCGGGCGTGCAGGCCCTGGTCACCGGCTGGGACCTGCTGCGCGACGTGGGCATGGCGCTGGACCCCACGCTGCGGCCGCTGCAGCCGCGCTTTTCCACCGACATCTTTCCGCTGCTCGCGCGCTTTGCCGACCACCAGTGGGTCAACGCCGGGTTCGCGCTGCAGTTCGGCTGGGGCTCGACGAACGACTTCCGCGATCCGCGGCTGCTGGAGCAGCTGGGCGACCCTTCGCCCGGCAGCCAGGCGCTGCGGCGGGCGGTGTTCAGCCGCTTCCGCCAGCCCGACTATGCGGCGCTGCAGGCCGACAGCTGGCCGCCGGTGTATGGCGACGCGGCCACGGTGGACGTGCCCACCGATCCGCGCATGTGGATGGCGGTGCTGGCCTCGCAGTACGAGATGTTGCGTCAGTGGGCGGCCGGCGATTTCATCGCCGACGGCGCGCCGCCGCCGCCCCGGCCGTGGGACGCCTTGAGCCCGGCCGAGCAGGTGCAGGGCATCGACCGCGCGGTGCTGGATGAGACCACCGGCGGCCCCTTCCACCCGGGCACCGAGTTCACCTGGCCCATGCGCGTGGCCAGCCTGTATGCAGCGCCTTTTCGCTTGCAGCGCCGCGGCGGTGAAGAGCCCGACCACGGCAGCGAACTCACCTCGGCCAGCGCGCTGGCGCCCCATGGCCCGCTGGACGGCTGCACCCCCGGCAGCATCACCCGCTGGATGGCCTGCCCCTGGCAGACCGACACCGCCAGCTGCCTGTCGGCCTACCGGCCCTGGGGCGGCGAGTTCCTGCCCACCTTCTGGCCGGCGCGGGTG
>NZ_CAXFDV010000055.1:0-3715 GCF_964001545.1 uncultured Aquincola sp. | reverse complement strand
CGGCACAACGGATTGCAGCGACCATCTGTTTCCAGGGAAAACAGCGGGACGCCATCTGCGCTGGCTTCGGGTCGGGCGGGCCCTTCCTTCGATTACGGCGCCGCCTGCAAGCAAGCGGCCCCACCAGCGGTCTTGGATGACCCGCCACCGCCCGTGAAGGCGGCAGCGGCCCACCAATTCATCAGGCAGCGCGCCAGACTCGCGCGCCGCCCTCGATCACATTACGACTGAGCGGTCAGCGCGATCGACGACGCGTCGACACGCACGCCCACGCCCATCGTCGAGCTCACGGCCACCTTGCGCAGGTAGACGCCCTTGCTCGAAGCCGGCTTGGCCTTGTTCAGGGCTTCCAGCAGCGCGGCCAGGTTGCCGACCAGCTTGTCGGAGTCGAACGAACGACGGCCGATGGTGCCGTGGATGATGCCGGCCTTGTCGACACGGAACTGCACCTGGCCCGCCTTGGCGTTCTTCACAGCGGTGGCCACGTCGGGCGTCACGGTGCCGACCTTGGGGTTCGGCATCAGGCCGCGGGGGCCCAGCACCTGACCCAGCGTACCGACGATACGCATGGTGTCCGGCGAGGCGATCACCACGTCGAAGTTCAGGTTGCCGCCCTTGATCTGCTCGGCCAGGTCTTCCATGCCGACGATGTCTGCGCCAGCGGCGCGGGCTTCGTCAGCCTTGGCGCCCTGGGCGAACACCGCCACGCGCTTGGTCTTGCCGGTGCCGTTGGGCAGCACGACGGCGCCACGCACGACCTGGTCAGACTTTTTGGCGTCGATGCCCAGTTGCACCGAGACGTCGATCGACTCATCGAACTTGGCGGTCGCGCATTCCTTGACCAGCGCCAGCGCGTCGTCGATCGGGTACAGCTTCAGGCTGTCGACCTTGCCCTGCAGGGCCTTGGCTTTTTTCGTGAGCTTGGCCATGTCAGGCTCCTTCCACGGTCACGCCCATCGAGCGGGCCGAACCGGCAATCGTCTTCACCGCGGCGTCCAGGTCGGCAGCCGTCAGGTCCTTCTGCTTGGTCTTGGCGATCTCTTCGATCTGCGCACGGGTCAGCTTGCCGACCTTTTCGATGTGCGGACGACCCGATCCCTTGTCCAGCTTCAGCGCCTTCTTGATCAGCACGGTGGCCGGCGGCGTCTTCAGGATGAAGGTGAACGACTTGTCGGCGAACGCGGTGATCACCACCGGCAGCATCAGGCCGGGTTCCATGCCCTGGGTCTGCGCGTTGAACGCCTTGCAGAACTCCATGATGTTCAGGCCGCGCTGGCCCAGTGCCGGACCGACCGGCGGCGACGGGTTGGCCTTGCCGGCCGGGATCTGCAGCTTGATGAAGCCGACGATTTTCTTTGCCATGAATGGCTCCTATCGAGTTCAAGCGCCCGCACTGCCGACGGCGGCAGGACGGGCTCCTCGTCCAGTGCGACCCTGTTGCGAAGACGGCGGGGGGCGCCGGGTCGCGCCACAGCCCCCGCCCGGAGAGATCAGACCTTCTCGACCTGCGAGAAATCGAGCTCGACCGGCGTGGCGCGGCCGAAGATGGTGACGGACACCCGCACCTTGGACTTTTCGTAGTTGACGTCTTCCACGGCGCCGTTGAAGTCGGTGAACGGGCCTTCCTTGACCCGCACCGTCTCGCCCACCGTCCACTCGACCTTGGGCTTCGGCTTCTCGACGCCCTCTTGCATCTGGTTGACGATCTTCATCACCTCGGCTTCCGAGATGGGGACCGGGCGGTTCTTGGCGCCGCCGACGAAGCCGGTGACCTTGCTGGTGTGCTTGACCAGGTGCCAGGACTCGTCGTCCATCAGCATCTCGACCAGCACGTAGCCGGGGAAGAAGCGGCGCTCGGTCACGGCCTTCTTGCCGTTTTTCAGCTCGACGACTTCTTCGGTCGGCACCAGGATGCGGCCGAACTTGCTGTTCATGCCGGCACGGTCGATGCGCTCGCGCAGGTTGCGCTCCACGGCCTTTTCCATGCCGGAATAGGCGTGCACGACGTACCAGCGCAGCGGCGACGGCGCCGGGGTGGCGGCGTCGGTGGGGGTCATTTCGGATTCGCTCATGCTTTCTCGCTTGTCGTCAACGCCGCCAGCCCAGGACCAGGTCGTACAGCACCCACTCCAGCGTCTTGTCGGTCAGCCACAGGAACAAGGCCATCACCAGCACGAAGGCGAACACGTAGCCGGTCATCTGCATGGCTTCCTTGCGGCTGGGCCACACGACCTTCTTGGTTTCGCGCGCGGAATCCTGGCCGAAGGCGATGAGCTGCTTGCCCGTCTCGGACACCAGGAAGATGCCGACCGCAGCCGCCAGCAGCACCAGCAGCGCGATCACACGCAGCCACAGCGGCTGCGCCGACAGCAGGTAGAAGGCCGCCACCGCGCCAACCACCAGCACGCCGGCGGTGGCCAGCTTGGCCTTGTCCGCGCTGCTGGAGACGGTTTCGACTTGAGGATTGGTGGTGGCCATCGCTTTCAATTCAGGTTCGGATCGTGGGCTGTGTGCGCCAGCAAACGACAGACGCACTAGCAGCAAAGCCCGCCGGGCCGGCGCAAGGTCTGCGCACCGCCCGCGGGCTGATTTGGCTTCACCGAGCGAGACGCGTCAGCGTCCGACGGTGGCAGGGGCAGAGGGTCTCGAACCCCCAACCTTCGGTTTTGGAGACCGACGCTCTGCCAATTGAGCTATGCCCCTGCAGCCTTGACTTCTTACTCGATGATCTTGGCCACCACGCCGGCGCCGACGGTACGGCCGCCTTCACGGATGGCAAAGCGCAGGCCTTCTTCCATGGCGATCGGGGCGATCAGCTTGACGGTGATCGACACGTTGTCGCCCGGCATCACCATTTCCTTGTCCTTCGGCAGCTCCACCGCGCCGGTCACGTCCGTCGTGCGGAAGTAGAACTGGGGACGGTAGTTGTTGAAGAACGGGGTGTGGCGGCCGCCTTCTTCCTTGCTCAGCACGTACACCTCGGCGGTGAAGTGCGTGTGCGGCTTGATGGAGCCCGGCTTGCACAGCACTTGGCCGCGCTCGACGTCTTCACGCTTGGTGCCGCGCAGCAGGATGCCCACGTTGTCGCCGGCTTGACCTTGGTCCAGCAGCTTGCGGAACATTTCCACGCCGGTGCAGGTGGTCTTCTGGGTGGCGCGGATGCCGACGATTTCGATTTCTTCGCCAACCTTGACGATGCCACGCTCGACACGGCCGGTCACCACGGTGCCGCGGCCCGAGATCGAGAACACGTCTTCGACGGGCATCAGGAAGGCGCCGTCCACGGCGCGCTCAGGCGTCGGGATGTAGCTGTCCAGCGCGTCGGCCAGGGCCATGATGGCTTGCTCGCCCAGCTCGCCCTTGTCGCCTTCGAGCGCCAGCTTGGCCGAGCCCTTGACGATCGGGGTGTCGTCGCCCGGGAAGTCGTACTTGCTCAGCAGCTCGCGCACTTCCATCTCGACGAGCTCCAGCAGCTCGGCGTCGTCGACCATGTCGCACTTGTTCAGGAAGACGATGATGTAAGGCACGCCCACCTGACGGGCCAGCAGGATGTGCTCGCGGGTCTGGGGCATGGGGCCGTCGGCGGCCGAGCACACTAGGATGGCGCCGTCCATCTGGGCGGCACCGGTGATCATGTTCTTGACGTAGTCGGCGTGGCCGGGGCAGTCGACGTGGGCGTAGTGGCGGTTGGCCGTCTCGTATTCCACGTGCGCGG
>NZ_CAXFDV010000054.1:0-3364 GCF_964001545.1 uncultured Aquincola sp. | reverse complement strand
TGATGGCGGCCCACGGCGGCGGCGCCATCGTCAACATGAGCTCGGTCAACGGCCGGCTGGCCATTCCCAGCATCGCCAGCTACAACGCCAGCAAGGGCGCCATCGACCAGCTGACGCGGGTGATGGCGCTGGGCCTGGTGGACCATGGCATCCGCGTCAATGCGGTGGCGCCAGGCACCATCGCCACCGAGCTGGCGCGCAGCGCGGTGCTCACCAGCGAAGAGGCCAAGGCCCGCATCATGAGCCGCACGCCGATGAAGCGCCTGGGCGAGCCGGCCGAGGTGGCCGACGTCGCCGCCTGGCTGCTGAGCGATGCGGCCAGCTACGTCACCGGCGAGATCGTGGTGGTGGACGGCGGCCGCATGACGCTCAACTACACCATGCCTGTCTAGACAACTAGCCCGAGACCAGCGCCACCACCCCCAGCACCGCGAAAATGGCCGCCGCGATGACGTGGATGACGCGGATGGGCACCTTCTTGGTGACCTTGTCGCCCAGCAGCACCACCGGCGCATTGGCCAGCATCATGCCGAGGGTGGTGCCCAGCACCACGCTCACGATGGCGTCGTAGCGGGCGGCCAGCGCCACGGTCGCGATCTGGGTCTTGTCGCCCATCTCGGCCAGGAAGAAGGCCACCACGGTGGCACCGAACACGCCCAGGCGCGGGGCCTTGGCATCTTCGTCGTCCAGCTTGTCGGGGATCAGCGTCCACACCGCCATCGCCAGGAACGAGATGCCCAGCACCCAGCGCATCACGTCGGGGCCGGCCAGGTTGGTGATCCAGGCGCCCAGCGCGCCCGCGGCGGCATGGTTGAACACGGTGGCGACGAAGATGCCCGCGATGATGGGCCAGGGGCGGCGGAACCGCGCGGCGAGCACCAGCGACAGCAGCTGGGTCTTGTCGCCCATTTCAGCGAGGGCGACGATGCCTGTAGAGACGAGAAAGGCTTCCAAAAGGGTGGCTCCGGCCGGACAAGGACGCTATTGACCGCAGCGCATCCCCGGCCCATCGGAGTCGCCACGGCCAAAGGTCTCGCAAAATCCGGTGGATCGCTTGCGCCATGCCCGCGGGTGGCCCCGCCGATGCAAGTCTGTTGACGCAAGCCCCTCTCACATCACTGCCGAGACAGCCGGCAGGCGGAGGGCAGCTACTCCCCAATGACAGCGCGCATTGTAAGCGTGGGCCCCGCGGCTTGAAGCCACTTCATGCCATAAGCAACAGCGCGCGCCAGTGCATCAGGCGTCTTCGGCGGCCTGCAGCAGGCCGATGCAGTCGTCCAGCAAGGCATGCAACGCCACCACGCGTTCGGCCCCCAGCACCGCATTGACCTTGAGCTGCGCTTTTTTCCAGGCGCGCTGGCTCTGCTCGCGCACCGCGCGGCCTTCGTCGGTGATCTCGACCAGGCGGCTGCGCGCGTCTTCGCCCGGCAGCTGCCGCACCCAGCCCTGTGCCACCAGCGGCTGCAGGTTGCGGCTGAGCGTGGACGCGTCCAGCCGCATCGCGGCTGCCAGGTCGCCGGGGCGCAGCGGCCCCAGCTTGAGCACGAAGGACAGCAGCGCGTACTGCGTGCTCTTCAGGCCCGTGGCCTGGCCATGCGCCTCGTCGTAATAGCGGCCCACCAGGCGCGACAGCTGGCGCACCTTCATGTGCGTGCAGCCCTGCGGACGGACGGCGGAAAGTTCTTGGCCCATGTCGATCAGTGTACCTACAATCATTGCAGGTACAAGCAATGGAGACGCTTATGAATGCTGCAGACACCCTGGCCGCCTGGCAGGCCCGCCAGAACGAGATCGACGCCCGCCCGCACGAGGTGGGCGTGGCCCGGCCCGACCAGGTGGCCGGCCTCAGCGGCCTGCAGATCCTGCAGGCGATGGTGGCAGGTGAGTTGCCGCGCGCGCCCATCTCGCGCACGCTGGGCTTCGTGATCGTGGACCTGGCCGAAGGCCGCGCAGTCTTCCAGGGTCAGCCCAGGTTCGACCATTACAACCCGCTGGGCACGGTGCATGGCGGCTGGATTGCCACGCTGCTGGATTCCGCGGTGGGCTGCGCGGTGCACACGCTGATGGAGCCGGGCAAGAGCTACACGACGCTGGAGCTGAAGATCAACTACGTGAAGGCCGTGACCCACAAGGTGCCGCTGGTGCGGGCGGTGGGTGAAGTCATTCACCGCGGTGGGCGCATTGCCACCGCCGAAGGCAAGCTGGTGGGCGCCGATGGCACACTTTACGCACACGCGACCACCACCTGCCTCATCTTCGAGGCTCAGCCTTTCGCCAAGCCATGAGACTTCTACACACGATGCTGCGAGTGGGCGACATGCAGCGCTCGATCGACTTCTACACCCAGGCCCTGGGCATGAAGCTGCTGCGCACCGTGCAACGCCCCGAGCAGCAATACGACCTGGCCTACCTGGGCTACGGCGCCAACCCCGAGCATGCCGAGCTGGAGCTGACCTACAACTACGGCACCGACAGGTACGAGCTGGGCACTGCCTACGGCCACATCGCGTTGGGCGTGGATGACGCCTATGCGATGTGCGACGCGGTGCGCGAAAAGGCCGCCGCCTTCGGCGGCGCCGTCACGCGTGAAGCCGGCCCGGTCAAGGGCGGCAGCACCGTCATCGCCTTCGTCACCGACCCGGACGGCTACAAGATCGAGCTCATCCAGGGCGGGGTCTGACGGTCACCCGAAGGGAGGTCAGCCGCGCAGTGCGGTGGCACCCTTCGCCAGCTGCGTGATGCGCCCCCAGTCGCCGGCTTCCACCGCGTCGGCCGGCGTCAGCCAGGAGCCGCCGCACACCTTCACGTTGGGCAGCGCCAGAAAATCAGGCGCCGTCTGCAGGCTGATGCCGCCCGTGGGGCAGAACACCACGTCCGGGAACGGGCCGGCCAGCGCCTTCAGCATCGGGATGCCGCCGGCCTGCATGGCCGGGAAGAACTTCAGGAACTGCAGGCCATCGGCCTGCGCCGCCATCACTTCGCTGGCGGTGGCCACGCCGGGCAGCAGCGGCAGGCCGGCGGCCTGGCAGGCGCGACCCACCTCGCTGGTGTAGCCGGGGCTCACGCCAAACACCGAGCCGGCGTTCTTGGCCGCCTGCGCATCGGCCGCCGAGCGGATGGTGCCGGCGCCGACGATGGCATCGGGCACCGCCTTGGCGATGGCTTCGATGCATTGCAGCGCCACCGGGGTGCGCATGGTCACTTCCAGCACGCGCACGCCGCCGGCCACCAGGGCTTCGGCCAGCGGCACGGCGTCTTCCACGCGCTGCAGAACGATGACCGGTATCACCGGGCCATAAGAAACGAGGTCGAGGGTGTTGTTCATGAAGGTCCTTGTCAAAGCCAGGTGCAGGCGCCCTCTTCG
>NZ_CAXFDV010000053.1:0-24714 GCF_964001545.1 uncultured Aquincola sp. | reverse complement strand
CCTCATCGCCGACATCGGGCCGCTGCGCTCGCTCAGCGTGACCTTCCTGGTGCCGGTGTTCGGCGTGCTGTGGGGCGCGCTGTTCCTGCATGAGGCCGTGACCGGCGCCCATCTGCTGGGTGGCGGTCTGGTCGCCGCAGCACTCGCTTTGGTGTTGGCCCCGCCTAAGCCGCGTGCGACACCGGCCGCCACGACGCGACCGTGATCACCCGCCCGGCTTCAGCATCTCCCGCAAGCGCACACTCATCGCCTCCATCGAAAACGGCTTGGTGATCATCTGCATGCCGGGCTCCAGGAAGCCGTTGGCCACCGCCGCGTTTTCGGCGTAGCCGGTCATGAACAGCACCTTCAGCTCGGGGCGGAACACGCGGGCGGCGTCGGCCATCTGGCGGCCGTTGAGGCCGGGCAGGCCGATGTCGGTGACCAGCAGGTCGATGGCCTGCGGGCCTTGCAGCACGGCCAGGCCGGCCACGCCGTCGGCCGCTTCCAGCGCGCGGTAGCCCAGCTCCTGCAGCACGTCCACCACCAGCGCGCGCACCACGGCTTCGTCTTCCACCACCAGCACCACCTGGCCGGTGTCGGCGATGGGGTCGACCGTGGCGGCGCGCTGGGCCTCGGCCTCGTCGGCTTCGCCCAGGTGGCGCGGCAGGTAGAGCTTGACGGTGGTGCCGTGGCCCGGCTCGCTGTAGATCTTGACGTAGCCCTCCGACTGGCGGGCAAAGCCATAGATCATCGACAGGCCCAGCCCGGTGCCCTGACCGATCGGCTTGGTGGTGAAGAAGGGCTCGAACGCGCGGGCCAGCACCTCGGGCGACATGCCGGTGCCGGTGTCGCTGACGCCGATGCACACGTACTGGCCGGGTGCGATGTCGCGGATGCGCACCGCATAGCTGGCGTCCAGGCTGGTGTTGGCGGTCTCGATGGTCAGGCGGCCGCCGGCCGGCATCGCGTCACGTGCGTTGATGCACAGGTTGAGGATGGCGCTTTCCAGCTGGTTGGCGTCGCACAGCGTCAGCCACAGGTCGGGCGCCAGCGCCAGCTCCAGCGTCACCGCTTCGCCCAGCGTGCGGCGCAGCAGGTCTTCCATCGACACCACCAGCGGATTGGCCGCCACCGGCCGCGGGTCGAGCGGCTGCCGGCGCGAGAAGGCCAGCAGCCGGTGAGTCAGCGCGGCGGCGCGCTGGGCCGAAGCCATCGCGCCCTGGATGAAGCGGTCGAGGTCGGTGCTGCGGCCCTGCTGCAGCCGGCGCTTGATCAGGTCGAGCGATCCGGTGATGCCTTGCAGCAGGTTGTTGAAGTCGTGCGCGATGCCACCGGTGAGCTGGCCCACCGCCTCCATCTTCTGCGACTGGCGCAGCGCCTCCTGCGCTTCTTCCAGCTGGGCCTGGCGCAGGCGCTCGGCCGTCACGTCGCGGCCGGTGGCCACGAAGCGGCCGGTGCCGGGCTCGGGCGACAGCGTCCAGGCCATCACCCGCCATTCGCCTTCCAGCGTGGCCACGCGGTTTTCCAGCCGCACCGGCTGGCCGCTGGCGCGCATGCGGCCCAGCGCGGCCTGCAGCCCGGGCAGGTCGTCGGGGTGCAGCAGCGCGCTCAGCGGCTGCAGCACCAGCTGTGCATGGGCATGGCCGAGCTGCCGCGTCCACGAGGCCGACACGCGCTGCAGGTGGCCTTGCGCATCGGCGATGGCCAGCAGGTCTTCGGTCAAGGCCCACACCTGGTCGCGCTCGCGGGTGCGCTCTTCCACGCGGGCTTCCAGCGTTTCGTTGTCGCGCTGGGTGGCGCGGAAGAGGCGCGCGTTGTCGATGGCGATCGCAGCCTGCGAGGCCAGGCCGCTGGCCAGGCGCTCGGCACGGTCGGTGAACACATCGGGCTCGGAGTGGCCGAACATCAGACAGCCCAGCACGTCGCCCGAGCGGGCGATCACCGGCACCGCCAGATAGCTGCGCACAGGCAGGTGGTGCTCGGGCATGCCGGCATGCGGCCAGTTGCGGCCGTAGCGCGGGTCCTGCGTGATGTCGGCCGAGCGGATGACGCCATCGCCTCGGAAGGTGGGTGCGAATACCTCGGTCGAGCGCGGCATGCCGAAGCGTTCGAAGTCGCTGCGCTGCGCACCCGACAGTGCGTAAAGCATGAAGCGCTCGTTGTGCTCGTCGCGCGTGGCATGGAAAAAGGCGCCGTAGCGCGCGCCGGTGAGCGCGGTGCCGGCATCCACCACGCGCTGCACCAGGGTGTCGATGTCGAAGTCCTGGGCCAGCAGCGCGGCGGTGCGGTTCAGGGTTTCCAGCGCGCGCGTTTCTTCGCGCAGCGCCTGCTCGGCCCGGGCGCGTTCCACCGCGTCCCACACGCGGGCGGCCACGTCTTCCATCAGCGCCACTTCGTCGGCGGTCCAGTGGCGCGGGGCATGCTGGGCCGCGTAGAAGATGGCGCGCAGCGCACCGTCACCGCGCAGCGGCACCGCTACCAGGCTGTCGACGCCGAAACGCTCCAGCACCGGCTGGTGGCCTTCGGCGGTGAGGTCTTCGCACACGGTGGTGCGGCCGGCGCGCCAGTGCTGCATGGCGGTCTCGCCGAAGCTGTCCAGCGCAAAGCTGCGGTGCTCGGCCGGGCGGCCATCGGTTTCTTCCGCTTCCACCACGATGCGGTCGGCCTGCAGCCGGCCCAGCCCGGCCCGGTGCACGCCCAGGAAGTGGCGCAGCATCTGCAGGCCGTCGCCCAGCAACGCCTGCGGCTCGCCGGAAGGCCGCAGCCGGTCGGCCAGCGACAGCAGCAGCGCCTGCCGCGCCTCGGCCTGCTTGCGGGCGGTGATGTCGATGGCGGTGCCGATGGCGCGCACGCAACGGCCGCTCTCGTCGAACAGGCCGCGGCCCTTGGCCGCCACCCAGCGCAGCACGCCGTCGTCGATGCCGATGGTGCGGTACTCGACGTCGTAGGTGCTGCGTATCGCCGGGTCCATCGCAGCCGAGAAGGCGGCCAGCGTGGCGGCCACGTCGTCGGGGTGCAGGCCGCGCGCGAAGGTGTCCAGCGACACCGGCGTGTCCACCGAGGCACCGAACATCGTGCGGGTGCGGTCCGACCACACCAGTTCCTGCGTGGCGGTGTCCAGGTCCCACGTGCCGATCTCGGCCGCCTCGGTGGCCAGCAGCAGCGACTGCTGGCTGGTGGCCAGCTGGTCGGTGGCCAGGCGCCGCTCGGTGATGTCGTAGCACACGCCCAGGTAGCGGGGCGGTCCGCCCCGCGGGTCGGCCACCACCTCGCCGCGCCGGGCCAGCCAGCGAAACGCGCCGTCGTCGGCGCGGCGGATGCGGTACTCCACATAGGCCATGCGCTGCGGCGTGGGCGTGGTGTCCACCGCCAGCAGCGCCACGTCGTCGGGGTGCACCAGCGCCACCAGTTGCTGCACCGTCACCACCGGCGCAACGGGCAGGCCCCACAGCGCGCAGAAGCTGGCCGAGACCGCCACCTCGCCACGCTGGGGAAACAGCTCGAAGCTGCCGATGCTGCCGGCCTGCTGGGCCACGTGCAACCGTTCTTCGCTGGTGCGCAACGCCTCGCGCGCCCGCGCGCGCTCGACCGCCAGGCGCAGGCGCTCGGCCACCTCGCGCAGCAGCAGCAGGTCGTCGGTCGACCAGCGGCGCGCCTGCGCGCTGGTGACGAAGACGATGGCGCCCACGGATGCGTCGGCGCCCGCCGCCGGGGCGGCGCTCGAAGTGGCCGCCGAAGTCGGCGCGCCGGGCAGGCCCAGCAGCGGCACCAGCACCATCGCGCCCACCTGCAGCTGGCGGTAGCGCGCCAGCGTGCCGGCGGTGCGGGCATCGTGGGCCACGTCTTCCACCACCACCGGCTGGCCGCCGCGCAGCATGCCGTCCAGCCCCAGGCCGTAGTCGCTGAGGGTGTACACGCCGGGCGCGTGCGACACCCGGCCGTCGGTCCAGTCGTGTTCAAGGTGCAGGCGCATGGCCTCGTCCACGCGGCCGAAGCCCACGCGGTTGGCGCCCAGCAGCAGGCCCAGCTGCGCCGCCACCTCGTCGCTCAGGCGCGCCTCGACCGATTGTTCGTGCAGGCTTTCGCTCAGCTGCAGCAAAAAGGCCTGGCGCAGGTCGCTGGCGCGCTGCCGGGTGCGGTTGCGCAGCACCTTCACGTAGCCCAGCACCTGGCCGGCCTCGCCGCGCAGCACCGTCATCTCGCCCGAGGCCCACAGGCGGCTGCCATCGGCCCGCAGGCGCCAGCCTTCTTCGGGCGAAGACTGGCCGGCCATGGCGGCCGCCATCTCCTGTTCGATGCGGCCGGCCGCCCGGTCTTCCGGGGTGAAGCAGCGGTGCAACGTCTGCCCCAGCATCTCGTCTTCGCGCCAGCCGAGGATGCGGTGCGCCCCTTCGTTCCAGCGCGTCACGCGGCCCTGCGTGTCCAGCGCGATGATGGCGTAGTCGGTGGCGCTGTCCAGGATCTGCCGGTGGCGCGCCTCGGCCTGGCGCAGCCGCTGGTTGGCTTCATCGCGCTCGATCAGCAGTGCCGCGGTCTGCGTCACCAGCGCCAGCGCATCGAGCTGCTGCTGCGTGGCGTCGCCGGGCGCGTCCACGTAGCCCAGCAGCACGCCCAGGGCCCGGCCATCGGCGGCCTGCATGGTCTGGCGCCATACCGGCCGCAGGCCCAGCTGGCCTGCCACCTCGTCCAAGGCCGGCCAGTCCACCGGCAGGGTGGGCCGCAGCGCCGCCTGCAGCGCGCTGGCCAGGGCCGGCGGCAGGCCATCGGCCGCGCCGATGCAGAGCCCTTGCAGCCCCTGCAGCAGCACGCCGGCCTTCAAGCCGGGCGAGCCGGCCTGCAGTTCGCCCAGCAGCAGCGCCAGCACCTGCGGCAGCGGCATGCCCGACACCACCTGTGCAAGAAGCCGTCGTTCCCCTTCCAGCAGGGTGAGCGTGGTGCTGCGGTGGGCGGGCGGTGGCGGGAGCATGGCTGACCCATTCTCACCGCAGCGGGGCCCGCCCGTGCGACGGGGGCACAATGGGCCGATGCCCGCCTTTCGCCTTGCCGTGGCCGGCGCCTGCCTGATGTCGATGCTCACGGGCTGCGCCACCCGCTCAGCCGACGTCAAACCGCTGCCTGCCGACCCTGCCGCCTACGGCCATCTGCCTTGCGAGGCGTTGTATGCCGAGGCCGACAAGGTGCAGCGCCGCGCCGCCGACGTGGCCTATGCGGTGGACGAGCGCGTGGGCAACAACGTCATTGCGCTGGGTGTGGGCGCCACCGTGTTCTGGCCCGCCATGCTGGCCATGCGGCCCGATGGCCCCGATGCGGCCGAACTGGCCCGCCTGCGCGGCCGCTACGACGCCGTTCAATCGGTCATCGCCCAGCGGGCCTGCCCGCCGCAGTCCGACACCTTGAGCGCCGAGCAGCTGGCCGCCATTCCTTTGAAGGTGGGTGAACGCCTGGTGTACGAGGAACGGCAGGGCCGTGCGGCGGCGCGCGAGCTGGGCCTGCGGCTGCAGAGCCTGCGGCGCGACCACCTGGAGTTCCGCGCCGACCTGCCCGACGTCGATCGGCCGGTGCGCTGGCAGCAGGACAGCGCCGGCAACATCCAGCCGCTGACGGTGGGTGGCACGCTGGTGTACTGGACACGACTGCTGCGCCCCGACATGGCGCTCGGCGACGTGCTTGGCGGCGAGCTGCGCAACACCAATGGCGAGCAGGGCCGCCTTCGCGGCCAGGTCATCGCCACCGGCGTGCAGACGGGCTTTGGCCGCCCCTTCGATGCGGCCGTGATCGAGCTGTACGGCGACGTGCCCTACCGCCGCCACACCGCCCGCATCGACGGCGTGATGGTGGTCGACCGCAAGAGCGGCGTGCTGCTGCGGCTGGAGCTGCGCAGCAGCAATGCCGATTTCGAGCTGCGGCGCACGCTGCTGCGCGTCGAGCCGGCGGCGTGAAGCGCGCACGCGCTCCTTCACACTTCTTCACCGCCTGCGCGGGCGCCGCTTTACCGCCTGCGGCCAAGCTCTCGGCTCCTTCGAAAAACAAGGGAGAGCCGCTTGAAGAACCGCGCTTCCATCGCACACCCATTCCGCTGGATGGCCGCCAGCCTGCTGCTGGCCGCCTCCGGCGCTGCCCTGCTGCCCTCGGCCGCGCGCGCTGAGGATGCACCCCCGCCGCCGCACGCCGGCCACCCGATGCGTGGCGAGCCGGGCTTTGCCGGCATGCCGCTGCAAGGCCCCGGCATGCAGCGCATGCTCGACGAGGTCAAGGCCACGCCCGAGCAGCGTGCGCAGATCCGCCAGATCACCGAAGCCGCCGCCGCCGACCTGCGCAGCCAGCAGGAAGCCGCGCGCGGCCTGCATGAACAGGCCGGCAAGATCTTCACCGCGCCCGTGGTCGACGCTGCCGCGGCCGAGACGCTGCGCCAGCAGATGATGGCCCAGCACGACCAGGCTTCGCGCCGGATGATGCAGGTGATGGTGCAGGTGGCACAGGTGCTGACGCCCGAGCAGCGCCAGCAGCTGGCCGAGCGCATGGCCCGCGCGCCCGAAGAGCGCCGCGGCCCGATGCACCGCGGCGCGCCCCGTGGCGAACGAGCACCGGCGGGCTGATCGATCATGCGAGTCTCCAGCATGTTCCAGCGCGGCGGCCGTGCCGCCGAACCCGCCGCCTTGGCGGCTGCCCCCACTGCCGTGGCTGCACGATCGCCCGGACACCCCTACCATCCGGCCATGACTGCGCAACGCTTGCTCCTCATCGACGACGATGCCCGGCTGACGACGATGGTGGGCGACTACCTGCGCAACGCCGGCTATGAGATCGACATCGCAGGCTCGCTGGCCGCCGGCCGCGACCGCCTGCGCCTGGGTCAGTACGACGCCCTGGTGCTCGACCTGATGCTGCCCGACGGCGACGGCCTGGACCTGACGCGCGAGCTGCGCGCCGACGCCCGCACCCGCCGCCTGCCGCTGCTGATGCTCACCGCCCGCGGCGAGCCGATGGACCGCATCGTCGGCCTGGAAATCGGCGCCGACGACTACCTGCCCAAGCCCTTCGAGCCGCGTGAGCTGCTGGCCCGCATCAAGGCGCTGCTGCGCCGCGCCTCGCCCGAGCCCGCGGCCGACGAGGTGCTGCGCTTCGGCCGGCTCGAGATCGACCTCGGTGCCCGCCAGGCCTACCTGGGCGGCCAGCCCTGCGACCTCACCAGCCACCAGTTCGACCTGCTGGTGGTGCTGGCGCAAAGCCCCGGCCGGGTGCTGTCGCGCGACCAGATCATGGACGCGCTCAAGGGCCATCCGCTGGAAGCCTTCGACCGCTCCATCGACGTGCACATCTCGCGCATCCGCGCGCTGATCGAAGACGATCCGAAGAACCCCAAGCGCGTGCTCACCGTGCGCGGCGTGGGCTATCTCTTCGCGCGCAAGCAGGACGGCGAATCCTGATGTGCCACGGCCGCCCGCCGGCGGCCCGCCGGCGTGCTGGCGGGGGCCGGGCATGAAATCGCTTTACCTGCGGGTGTGGCTCACGGTGGTGGCCGTGCTGGCGCTGTTTGCGCTGGGCTCGGGCTGGCTGGTGCAGCGCCACATGGAACGCGAACGCGGCCGCGCCGATGCGCTGGCCGCCGAACGCGTGGCGGCCTGGGCCGACCTCATCCAGCGCAGCCTGCCCAGCGCGGAAGCCCCGCGCGAAGAACAGTCCGAAGCCGTGCTCGACTGGTCGCAGCGGCTGCGCATGCCGCTGGCCCTGGACGACGCACGCGGCCGCCGCATCGTGGCCACCGTCACCTTCGAGCGGCGCATGACCGCCGGCGAATCGCCCCCGCCGCGCATCTTTCCGATCCGCTTTGCCGATGGCCGCACCCTGTGGGTGATGCGGCCGGTGCTGCTGCGCCTGCCGCATGGCGGTGAAGGCCTGCGCGTGGAAGGCCCGCGGCCTGATGGCCTGCACCCCGGCCGGCTGCAGCTGGAAGCCTTGCGCTTCCGCGGCCTGGGGCTGGAAGAAGATTTCCCGCTGCCGCCGTGGTTCCCGTTCGCGCCGCCCGGCTGGGGCCGCGGCGTGGGCATGGTGGCGGTGCTGGCGCTGCTGTTCGCGGCCATCGCCATCGGCGCCTTCCCGGTGGTGCGCCGGCTCACGCGCCGGCTGGAGGCGCTCAAGCAGGGCGTGGAACGCTTCGGCAGCGGCGCGCTGCACCACCGGGTGGACGAAGGCGGCCGCGATGAGGTGGCCGCCGTGGCCGCCAGCTTCAACCGCGCTGCCGAGCGGGTGGAAGCGCTGGTGCGCGCCAACCAGAGCCTGCTGGCCAATGCCAGCCATGAGCTGCGCTCGCCGCTGGCGCGGCTGAAGATGGCCGTCTCGATGCTGGACGACGACAACGGCTGCCAGGCCCAGCGGCGTGAACAGCTGCGCCGCGAGATCCACACCAACATCGGCGAGCTGGATGCGCTGGTGGAAGAGGTGCTGATGGCCAGCCGCCTCGAATCGCAATCGGCCAGCCCCGAGCGTGAGCCGGTCGAGCTGCTGGCCTTGGGCGCCGAAGAAACCGCCCGCCTGCAGGCCGACCTGAGCGCCCCCGACGGCTCGCTGACGGTGCTGGGCGACGAGCGCCTGCTGCGCCGCGCGATGCGCAACCTGCTGGAAAACGCCCGCCGCTACGGCGGCGACGAGGTGGAACTGGTGCTGCAACGCGGCCGCCCCGGCCGGGTGGAGATGCGGGTGTGCGACCGCGGCCCCGGCGTGCCGCCCGACATGCGCGAGCGCATCTTCGAGCCCTTCTTCCGCCTGCCCGGCCATGCCGAGCATGCCGGCGGCGTGGGCCTGGGCCTGAGCCTGGTGCGCCAGATCGCCGAGCGCCACCAGGGCAGCGTGCGCTGCGAAGCCCGCGAGGGCGGCGGCAGCTGCTTCGTGATCGAGATGCCGGCGGCTTGAGCCGGCGGCTCAGGTCAGGCCCACGCCTTCTGCCGCCTGGCAGACCCAGATGGTGGCGTGCTCGCCGCCCGGGGCGCGGTACTGCGCCTGCACCGCAGCCGCCACGCGCGCCACCGCGGACTGGGGCAGCAGCGCGACCACGCAGCCGCCGAAGCCACCGCCTGTCATGCGGGCGCCGCCCTCGTCGCCAATGGCCTGCTGCACCGTGGCCACCAGGGCGTCCACCGCCGGCACGGTGATCTCGAAGTCCGTGCGCATCGAGTCGTGCGATGCGGCCATCAGCAGGCCCAGACGGCGCAGGTCGCCGGCTGCCAGGGCTTGTGCCGCCTCCTGGGTACGGCTGTTTTCGCTGACCACATGGCGCGCGCGCCGCCATGCCACGGGGTCGAGCGTGCCGGCCCCCGCGTGCAAGGTCGCCATGTCCAGGTCGCGCAGTGCGCCGACGCCGAAATGCCGCGCCGCCTGCTGACACTGTTGCCGACGCTCGTTGTAGGCGCTGTCGACCAGTCCGCGGGCCACGCGGGAGTGCAGGATCATCACGGCCAGGTCGGCAGGCAGCGGCACCGGCCGCGCTTCGAGCGAGCGGCAGTCGATCAGCAGCGCATGGCCGGCCTGACCGCGGGCGGCGATCAGCTGGTCCATGATGCCGCAGGCGCAACCCACGAAGTCGTTCTCGGCGGCCTGACCGATCAGCGCCAGCTCCGTCGCCGGCAGCACTGCTTCCAACCCGGCCATGGCCGACAAGGCGCGTCCCAGCGCCACTTCGAGCGAGGCCGAGGAAGACAGCCCGGCGCCCTGGGGTACGTTGCCGGCGATGGCCAGCTCACCGCCACGCAGTACCAAGCCGCGCGCCCGCATGGCCTGCACCACGCCTCGCACATACTGGGTCCAGGGCTTGTCGGGTTGTGCGGGCACCGGCTCGTCGACGCGGAAGCGGTCGAGGGCCTCGTCATGGTCGGCCGCCACCACATGGAGCCAGCCGTCCTGGCCGGCACGCGCGGCCACCAGCGTCTGCACGTCGATGGCGCAGGGCAGCACGAAGCCGTCGTTGTAGTCGGTGTGTTCCCCGATCAGGTTGACGCGCCCAGGCGCCCGGGCCACCCAGGTGGGCAGGCCGCCGAAGCGGGTGTGGAAGGCGGTGCGCACGCGGCTTTGCAGCGCCACGGCATCGGTGGCCGCCGATCCGGCGTGGGCGGGTGCAAGGGCGAAAGTCTGGTTCATGGCTGTTGCCGGTAATGCAGGTCAGGAAGCTGGCGCAGCCGCTCGGCGGCTTGCTCCGGTGTCAGGTCGCGCTGGGCTTCGGCGAGCATTTCGTAGCCGACCATGAACTTGCGCACGGTGGCCGACCGCAGCAGCGGCGGATAGAAATGCGCATGCAGTTGCCACGGCGTCGGGTCGGCGTCGTCGAAGGGCGCACCGTGCCAGCCCATCGAGTAGGGGAACGAGCAGCGGAAGAGGTTGTCGTAGCGGGCCGTGAGCCGGCGCACGGCCAGCGCCAGGTCGGCACGCTGTTCGCGGTCCAGCTGCGGCAGGCGCTGCACCGCAAAGCGCGGCAGCAGCAGCGTCTCGAAGGGCCAGGTGGCCCAGAAGGGCACGATGGCCAGCCAGTGGGTGGTGGCCAGCACCACGCGCCTGCCGTCGGCGGCCTCGGCCTCGGCCACGTCCAGCAGCAGGGGTCGGCCGTGTGCCGAGAAGTGGCTGCGCTGGTGCCGGTCTTCGGCCTCCGCCTCGTTGGGCAGGTGGCCGGTGGCCCACACCTGGCCGTGCGGGTGCGGCTGAGAGCAGCCCATCAACGCGCCCTTGTTCTCGAACACCTGCACCCAGCGGTGGTCGCGGCCCAGTTCTTCGGTCTGGCTGCACCAGGTGTCCACCACGGCCTCCACCGCGGGCTGCGACAGCTCTGGCAGGGTGCGCCCGTGGTCGGGGGAAAAACAGATCACCCGGCTGGTGCCGCGCGCGGGCTGCAGCCGGAACAGTCCCTCGTCACTGCCCGGTGGGGCCTGCGGCACCGCCGGCATCAGCGCCGCATGGTCGTTGGTGAAGACGAAGGTGCCGGTGTAGGGCGGATTGGCCTGGCCGTTGACACGGACGTTGCCCGCGCACAGGTAGCAGCCGGGGTCGTGCGCGGGCAGTGGCGCATCGTCCACCGCTTCCTGGCGGCCCTGCCAGGGGCGCAGCGCACGGTGGGGCGACACCAGCACCCATTGGCCGGTGAGCGGATTGAAGCGCCGGTGCGAGTGCTGCGCGACGTCGAACGCGGTCACGGTGCTCGCTTCGGGTGCGGCGCTCATGCTGCCGCCCCTTGACGCCGCAGCTGCACGATGAAAGCCGTCTCGGCCTGGGCGCGGGGCAGCGGCAGGCCGGCTTGCTGCAGCCAGGCGCCATCCAGCAGCACCCCACCCTCGTCGTTCAGCGCGTCGAAGAAGGGCGCCGTGTGGTGTGCACCCCTGGGCCTCACGGTGCCGGCGGGGGCCAGCTGCTGCACCCGGTAGCGGCTCCCGGGCTGCAGCATGGGCAGCGGCAGCACCGGTGTGTAGCGGTGCTGGGTGGGCTGGGTGCGGTACACCAGCAGCAGCAGGTCCGTGCCGGCGTCGTCGCCGTGGGCCTGCCACACCAGGCCATCGGGCAGGCTGCCGCGCCACACGCGGCCCTGGTGCAGCCGCTCGCGCAGTTGTTTGTAGAGGTCGATCCAGCCGCGCAGCGCGCTGCGGGCGTTGGCGTCCAGCTGCCGCAGGTCGAACTCGATGCCCAGGTGGCCGGGCAGGGCCACCGCGGCACGGAAGTCCATGGCCTGCGTGCGGCCGGTGGTGTGGGCCGGCGCGGTGCCAATGTGCGCGCCCATGATCTCGGGCGGGAAAAACTGCAGGAAGCCCTGCTGGATCTCGATGCGCGACAGCGCGTCGATGCAGTCGCTGGTCCACACGCGGTGGGTGTGGCGCAGCACCGCGAAGTCGATGCGGCCACCACCGCCCGAACAGCTTTCGATTTCCACCTGCGGGTGCGCCCGGCGCAGCCGATCGACCAGCGCATAAAAGGCCAGCACCTGCGCGCGGTAGCCGGCACGGCCGTCGGCCAGGCCGGCGGTGGTCAGGTCGCGGTTGTGGTCCCACTTGAGGTAGGCGATGGGGTGGGCCCGCAGCAGCGCGTCGATCTTGCCGAACAGGTAGTCGGCCACCTCGGGCCGCGAGATGTCCAGCACCAGCTGGTTGCGCGCGGTGATCAGCGGCCGGCCCGCGAGCTGCAGTGCCCACTCGGGGTGGGCCCGGTACAGCTCGCTGTCGGGGTTGACCATCTCGGGCTCCACCCACAGGCCGAACTGCATGCCCAGCGCCTGCACATGCGCGATCAGCCCGCCCAGGCCGTCGGGGAACTTGGTCTCGTCGGGCCACCAGTCACCCAGCGCCGCGCGGTCGTGGTGGCGACCGTGGAACCAGCCGTCGTCCAACACGAAGCGCTCGACGCCTACTTCGGCCGCGGCATCGGCCAGCGCCATCACCGGCCCGGGGTGCACGTCGAAGTAAAAGCCTTCCCAGGTGTTCAGGTGCACCGGCCGCGCGGCCATGGCACCGCCGGGCCAGCGCAGGCGGCTGCGCAGCTCGGCGTGGAAGTTGGCGGCCAGCCCGTCGAAGCCGGCGCTGGAGCAGCTGGCCACCACCTCGGGCGTGGTGATGGCCTGGCCGGGTGCCAGCTGCACTTCGCCCGGCGCCAGCCATTCGCCCAGCTGCCACTGGTACTGGCCGTCGTGCAGCCACTCGATGGTTTGCTGATGGTTGCCCGACCAGGCCAGGTGCGCGCCGTACACCAGCCCGGCCTGCGGGGTGGCGCCGGGCGTGGCCACCACCGCGCCCGGAAAACAGTCGTGCGAGGTGCGGCCGCGGCGGTTCTCGCGCCGCCACAGGCTGCGGCCCAGCGCGTCGACCTGCGGCATGAACTCGTGCACATGCTGGCCGGCATACGAATGCACGCGCTCGCAGCGGCCCGGCAGCGGCAGCGTGGCCGCGGCCAGCCACTGCAGGTCCAGCGGCGCGTCGCCCGTGTTGGTGAGCACGGTGCGCAGCACCAGC
Organism: uncultured Aquincola sp.; assembly: GCF_964001545.1. Lineage (NCBI taxonomy): Bacteria > Pseudomonadati > Pseudomonadota > Betaproteobacteria > Burkholderiales > Sphaerotilaceae > Aquincola > uncultured Aquincola sp. Next base: position 11,758 of record NZ_CAXFDV010000053.1, on the reverse strand, counting down.
ACATCGCTGGCAGGGTCGAGCGACAGCGACAGGTCCACCCGCAGCCTGGCCACATCGTCGTGCAGCACCAGCACGCAGGCATGGCCCGGCTGCTGCCAGTGCAGCTCGCAGCGGGTGAAGGTTTGGGCAAAGGCCTGGCCTGCACTGTGGGCCAGCAGGGCGCTCTGGCCGAACCAGCCGACGCCGAAGCCGGGCATCACGGTCAGCGGCTGGTCGGTGTCCAGCATGAAGCTGGGCAGCGGGCGCGTCTGGCGCAGCGGCCAGCCGGGGCTGCTGCCTTCGGGCAGGCGCGGCCCCCAGTAGCGCCACAGCGGCGCTTCACCGGGCGGCAGTTCGATGATGAGGGAGCTGTGCCGGCCATGCAGCGCGGCGAATCGGGTGTCGGCAGGCATTGTGAGGCGGGGTGGGTCAGGCGGCCTGGGGCAGCAGCAGGTCGGCCACGGGGACGCTGCGTTCCAGGGCCAGGCCCTGGTCGTCGAACAGGTGCAGGGCCGGGGCCGGCAATGAGAGGGCGATGCGCTGGCCGGCGGCCGCATACACATGGCCTGGCGCCTTGACGACCAGCGGCTGCTCGGGCTGGCCACTGTCCAGGTACAGGTAGGTGCTTTCGCCCAGGCGCTCCTGCCACTGCAGCGGCCGTGCGATGTGCTGCGTGGCGGTGCCGGGCTCGGTGTGCTCGGGGCGCACACCCACGGTGACGCGGGCGCCGGCCGCCAGCCGCCGCGCATCCACGCAGGCCAGCAGGGTTTCGCCGCTGTCCAGCCGCACGGTGGCCTGGCCGGCTTCGGCCGCCACCAGCGTGCCAGGCAGGAAGTTCATCTGCGGCGAGCCGATGAAGCCGGCCACGAAGCGGTTGCGCGGCCGGTGGTAGAGCTCCAGCGGGCTGCCGCACTGGGCCACGCTGCCTTCCTTGAGCACCGCTTCGCCCGCGTTGAGCAGCAGGATGCGGTCGGCCAGCGTCATCGCTTCCACCTGGTCATGGGTCACGTAGACGGTGCTGGCGCGGCCGAAGTCGCGGTGGATCTTGGCGATCTCGAAGCGCGTCTGCACCCGCAGCGCGGCGTCCAGGTTGGACAGCGGTTCGTCGAACAGGAACACCCCCGGCTCACGCACGATGGCGCGGCCGATGGCCACGCGCTGGCGCTGGCCGCCGCTCAAGGCCTTGGGCTTGCGGTCCAGCAGGTGCGACAGGTGCAGCACCCGCGCCGCTTCGTCCACCTTGCGGCGCACCGTGGCCTCGTCCACCTTGGCCAGCTTCATGCCGAAGGCCAGGTTGTCGTAGACCGACAGGTGCGGAAACAGCGCATAGCTCTGGAAAACCATGGCCACGCCGCGGCGTGCCGGGCGCACGTCGTTCATGCGCTGGCCGCCGATCAGCAGCTCGCCGCCGCTGATGTCTTCCAGCCCCGCGATCATGCGCAGCAGCGTGGACTTGCCGCAGCCCGAGGGGCCGACGAACACGCAGAACTCGCCTTCCCGCACTTCCAGGTCGACGTTGCGGATCACCGGCACCGCGCCGTAGCTCTTGTGTACCGCGCGAAGTTCGATGTTGGCCATGGGGGGTTCCTGCCGGCTTACTTGAAGAGGCGGTTGGCCTTGTCGCTGGCCGCCTTCAGCGTCGGCCCCGCGGGCTTGCCCAGCAGCACGGCTTCCAGCGCCGGGGCGATGATTTCGTCCACCTGCGCGCCGTGGTCGGCAATCGGCATCAGGAAGGTGTTTTCCTTGGACACGGTGAGGAAGGCGCTGGCGTCGATGCCGCGGGCCTTTTGCGCCGCGACGGCCTTCTCGCCCATGCCGTTGATGGCCGGGAACACCACGCCGGTGGCCGCCACCACGTTCTGGCAGTCGGGCGAGCCGAGGTAGCGCACCCACTTCCAGGCTTCTTCCTTGACCTTGGAGCCGGACCAGATGGAGTCGGCCAGGCCGTTCAGCATCGAGGCGCGCTGGCCGTTCGGTCCCTTGGGCAGCGGCACCCAGGCGTTCTCGAACTTCGCGTTGGCCGCGAAGTAGGTCATCATCCACGAGCCCTGCGGCACCATCGCCACCTTGCCGGCGACGAACATCGCGTCGGTGCCCAGACTCTTCGTGTTCTGGTAAGGCGCCGAGATGCCCTTGGTGTGCAGGCTGGCCATCCAGTCCAGCGCTTCAGCCAGCTTGGGGTCGTCGTAGTAGTACTTGCCGGCCCAGGGCTGGTCCTGGTACTTGAAGCCGTTGGGCACCGCGAAGAAGCTGAAGGTGGTCTGCCCGCCCATGTTGCCGCCGGCCGGGGTCTGGTAGCCGTACACCGCCACGCTCTTTTTGTCGAAGGCGGGGTCGTTGGCATTGCGGCCCTTGCTGTCCAGCGTGAGCTTGCGCGCCACCTGCTCGAAGCTGCCGCCGTCCTTCGGGTTCCAGGTCATCTCCTGCAGCTCGGCCAGCGTGACGCCGGCCTTCTTGGCATGGGCCATGTTGACGATGAAGGCCACCGTGTCCCAGTCCTTGGGCAGACCGTACTGCTTGCCGTCGCGGCCCCAGATCTGCACCAGGCCCTTGGCGTAGAGGCTGGTGTCCAGCTTGTCGCGGGCGATGAAGGGCGCCAGGTCCAGCACCTGGCCGTTCCTGGCCAGCTCGGGGTACTTGGCCAGGTGGTTGGTGAAGACGTCGGGCGCCGTGCCCGAGACGAAGCCGGTGGACAACGAGGTCCAGTAGTCACCCCAGCCGGACTGGCTGATCTTCACCGTGATGCCGGGGTTCTTCTTGGTGAAGTCGGCGGCGCACTGGCTGTAGGCGGGCAGCTGGTTCGAGTCCCAGAGCACGTACTTCACCTCCACGGCCTGGGCGGTGGTGCAGGCGATGGCCAGGGCGGCGGCAAGCGGACGAAGGGCGGGCATGGATGAGTCTCCTGGTCGTTGGAAAGGGCGGGTACGGCGGGGGAGAGGGGTGGCCGCCGCCAGGGCGGTCGGTGCGTCATTTGCCGCCGCTGAACTGCACGGACTCGACGACGCGGCGCCCGAAGGCGATCAACAACAGCACGGCGGGCAGCACGGCGATGGTGGCCGCGGCCATCAGGCCGCTCCAGTCGGGCTGGCCTTGCGGCGTCTGCGACTTGAAGGCCTGCAGCGCCACCGGCAGGGTGTGCTGCAGCTCATCCTTGGCCACGAGGAAGGGCCAGAAGAACTCGTTCCACATGTTGATGCCGGTGAGCATCGCGATGGTGGCGATGGGCGTGGTGGACAGCGGCACCACGATGCGCCAGAACACGTAGAAGTGGCTGGCACCGTCCAGCAGCGCCGCCTCTTCCAGGTCGCGCGGCACCGACAGGAAGAACTGCCGCAGGAAGAACACCGAGAAGCCCTGCATCAGGCAGAACGGCGCCACCATGGCGGCCATGGTGTTCAGCCAGCCCAGCTCCTTCATCAGGATGAAGTTGGGGATGAAGGTGACGACGCCGGGCACCATCATCGAGGCGACGAACAGCGCGAACAGCGTGCTGCGGCCCGGAAAGCGCAGGCGCGCAAAGGCATAGGCGGCCATGGCTGCGCAGCTCACCTGCACCAAGACGATGGTGCCGGTGAAGATGATCGAGTTCAGCATCGCGCGGGCGAAGTTGATCTCGGCGCCGGAGCCGCCGGCGGCCAGGCTGTCTTCCTTGCTGATGAGGCCGAGCACCCGCTCGAAGTTCAGCAGCGTCGGCGACTGCGGCAGCAAGGCCGACGACTCGGTGAACAGTCGGCCGGCTGCATCAGCGCGGTCTTGATCACCATCCACAGCGGCAGCAGCGTCAGCGACAGCATCGCCAGCAACGCCGCCCAGGCGGCGATGCGGCCCAGCGTGGGCCGACGGTGCCGCGCGGGCGGCAGAGAGAGTGCACTGGAGGTCATGGCCGGGCTCCGCAGTCGCAGGGCAGGGGGTGGCGAGCGGGGCGGCGCATCAGGCCAGGTCGCTCTCGTTGGCGCGCAGCACGCGCATCTGCACGATGGTGTAGAGCACCATCACGGCGGCCAGCGCCATCGACATCGCCGAGGCGTAGCCCATCTTGTAGAAGCCGAAGGCGTTCTGCACGATGTAGTGCACGATCACGCGCGTCGAGTCCAGCGGGCCGCCGTTGGTGGTCACCGCGATGGTGTCGAAGATCTGGAACGAGCCGGTGACGCTGGTGACCAGCACAAACACCATCACCGGGCGCAGCAGCGGCAGCGTGATGCGGCGGAACATGTGCCACTCGCTCGCGCCTTCGAGTGAGGCCGCTTCATACAGCGAGCGCGGGATGTTCTGCAGCCCGGCCAGGAACAGCATGGCCACCAGCCCCATGTGGCGCCACACGTTGACGGCCGCGATGGTGAGCATGGCCTGGTCTTCGCCGCCAAAGAAGGGCTGTCGCTCCAGGCCCAGACCTTCGATCGCCGCATTCACCAGGCCCAGCATCGGGTCCAGCATCCACAGCCACACCAGCGCCACCAGCACGTTGGACAGCAGGTAAGGCAGCAGCACCACCGACTTGACGAAGAGCGAGCGCGTCAGCCGGTCCATCGCCACCGCCAGCGCCAGGCCCAGCACCGTCTGCAGCGGAATGTTGAGCAGCACATACCAGCCGGCCAGCTTCATGCCGTTCCAGAACTTGCCGTCTTCCAGCATCGCGGCGTAGTTGTCCAGCCCGACGAACTGCGGTTCACGCAGCAGCGTCCAGTCGGTGAAGCTGATCTGCACCGCCCGCAGCGTGGGCAGTGCATAGAACAGCACGAAGCCGATGAAGGCCGGCAGCACCAGCGCCCAGGCGGTCAGGGTCTCAGCCCGGCGCGCCACGCCCAGGCTGTGGGGGCGGCGCTGGGGCGGCGCAGCGGCGGTGTGGCGGTCGGCTGTGGTGGTCAAGAGCTTTCTCCGAGGTAAGCTGACACGCGTTAGATTTCGAGCGAAAAATGGCGCGAATCCGCATCGCGCCGGGGCACAGCTGCACGAATTGCCGTCTAACTCGCGTTAGCCAAGATGCTAGGCGGTTCGAAGCGCTTTGGAAGAGCGGGTTAACCATGAGAGATCGAGAATGAACAAGCGAGCCTCGCCCACCAGCGCCGAAGTGGCGCGGCGCGCGGGTGTGTCACGCACCACGGTGTCCTTCGTGTTGAACGGCGTCACCGACCAGGGCATTGCCGAAGGCACGCGCGAGCGGGTGCTGGCGGCGGCCCGCGAGCTGGGCTACGAGCCGCATGCGGCCGCGCGGTCCTTGGCCGGTGGGCGCACCGGCACCATCGGCCTGGTGCTGCCCAAGGGCGAGCACCTGTACGTCGATGCGTTCCTGGCGCAGCTGATTGCCAGCGTCAACGAAGAATGCCGCCGGCATGGCCTGAAGCTGCTGATCGAGTCCACCGAAGACGAGGGCCGCGAGGCCGGCGCCTTCGTGCAACTGGTGCGTGGACGCCGCATCGACGGGCTGATCGTCGCCCATCTGCGCCTGAGCGAGATGGCGCACCTGGAGCACCTGCACGACAGCGGCATTCCATTGGTGGTCTTCGGCGGCGAGTTGCCGGATCAGGGGCGGCACTTTCCGACGATGGGTGACGACACCAGCCGTTCGGCCCAGAGGGCGGTGGAACACCTGCTGGCGCTCGGCCACCGACAAGTCGCCTTCGTCAATTACGCACCGCCGGAGTTCCACCACGTGAACCAGCGTGAGCGGGGCTGGCGTGCGGCCTTGCAGGCGCGCGGCCTGGCGGTGGACGAGCGGCTGTGCGTGCATGCCGACCTCAGCGCCGACAGCGGCTACCGGGCCGCGCAGCGCCTGCTGGCCGCCGGGGCACCGTTCACTGCGCTGTTTGCGGGCAACGACACCATCGCCTTCGGCGTGCTCCAGGCCCTGCGCGAGGCGGGGCGTCGGGTGCCGGACGACGTGGCCTTGGTGGGCTACGACGACATCCCGCTTGCGCCCTTTGCCTGCCCGCCGCTCACCAGCGTGCGCTCCGACCCCATCGGCCACGGCCGCAAGGCGGTGGAGATGCTGCTGGCCCAGTTGCAGGGCCGGCCGCTGGACGGCATTGCGCCGCTGCCGCCCGCCGAGCTGGTGGTGCGGGCTTCATGTGGTGCCCAGCCGCTGCCGCTGCACCCAGCCCAGCAGCAGGCATAGCCCGGCCGCCGCCGTGACCAGCCCCACCGTGGCAGCGGCCCAGAAGCCCCGGGCGCCGTGCAGTGCCTCGGGCGCCCAGGCCGGCTGGCCGAAGGCCAGCCAGTAGCCGCCGCCCAGGCCCACGCCCCAGATGGCGCTGGCATAGATCACCAGCGGCACGGTGGCGATGCGGTAGGCCCGCAGGATGAACGAGGCCAGGCACTGCGCCGCATCGCCGAGGTGGAACACCGCCACCCAGCTCAGCAGCGGCAGCGCCGCGGCGATGATCACCGGGTCGCTGGCATACAGCCGCACCAGCCCGTGGCGGCCCGCAAACACCAGCAGCCCGATGGCCACTGCCAGCCCGATGCCGATGCCCAGGCCCTGCCAGCCCAGCCGGCGCGCCTGCCGCATCGCGCCCGCGCCGATGGCCTGCGCCACCAGCGTGCTGGTGGCATTGGCCAGCGCCAGCGGCAGCATGTACATCAGCGCCACCAGGTTGGCCGCGATCTGGTGGCCGGCCACCGCGGTGGGTGAGATGCGCGAGATGAAAAACGCCATGAAGGTGAAGCCCGTCACCTCGATGCCGATGGACAGGCCCATCGGAATGCCCAGCTTCAGCTGCGCGACCAGCGCCGGCCGGCTGGGCGGCAGCAGGCCGCGGCCCAGGATGCGGAAGGGCCGGTAGAACGGGTCGCGCCGCAGCAGCACGAAGGCGGCGATCAGCTGCGCCCACATCACGATGGCGGTGGCCATGCCGCAGCCGGCCACGCCCATCGGCGACAGCGGGCCCGCGCCGTATACCAGCGCGAACGACAGCGGCACCTTCAGCGCCAGCCCGCCGATCTGCAGCACGGTGACGGCCTTGGGCCGCGACACCGCGGTGTTGAAGCCGCGGTAGGCGGTGAACAGCAGCGCCGCGGGCAATGAGACCGCCAGCGCCAGCGTGTAGCTGTGCACCTTGTCGGCCACCTCGGGCTCGGCGCGCGATAGCCACAAAAAGGGCTGCGGAAACGCCAGCACGGTGCTGCCCACCACCGACAGGCCCAGCGCCAGCCACACCGCCTGGTGCAGCTGGGCCCCGGCCTGTTCCAGCTGGCGCGCGCCGTAGAGCTGGCCGACGATGGGGCCCAGCGCCAGCACCACGCCCATCAGCCCGATGAACACGGTGATGTAGGCCGCGCCGCCCACCGCCAGCGCGGCCAGGTCGGCCGCGGCAAAGCGGGCCACCAGCATGGTGTCGATGGTGCCGAAGGCCAGCACCGCCAATTGGCCCAGCAGCAGCGGTGCGGCCAGCCGCGCGATGGCGCGCGCGTTGTCGGCCAGGCGCTTCGGCGCCTGGTTGGAGCCCCCAAGCTCGCTGTGCTCGCTGCCCCCCGAGGGGGCGCCCCGCGCTTTGGGGCGGCCCGGCGGCGCGGGGTCCTTGCCCGTGGGCTCAGCGGTCGGCAAGGGAATCCGGTGGCGGATGGTCGACGCCGCTGGCCTGCCGGGCGCGCTCCGCGTACTTGTTGAAGCGCCAGGCCGTGCCCTCGCGGGTGATGCGGCGCCAGACGATGCGCTTTTCCGCCGGCGACATCTGCGGCCAGTGCTGCACTTCGCCTTCGGTGCGGCCACAGCCCTTGCACACCGCATCGCCCTGTGCGGTGGAGCAGATGGCGATGCAGGGTGCATCAGGCGTGTGGGCGTACCAGCCCAGCCAGGCTTCGCGCGCCTTGGCGGGCATGGTGGCCTCGTCGCACTCGGTCTCGTGGTAGTACACCATCAGGGCGTACACCTCGGCCAGGGCCAGCACTTCCGGGCAGGCGGTGATGCCGTCGGGCGAAGGCGACTTCTCGCGCCACCAGTTGATGGCGGCTTCGATGTCGAGGATGTGGATGCCGGCCATGGATGCGGGTTCAGTCCTGCGCAGCAGACAGCGCGGCCAGGGCCGCTTCGGCGGTGGCACGCTCGCCGCTGGCGGCCCAGTCGATCGGCGCCTCGGCCAGCGCATTGGCGGCCTCGGTCTTCAGGCGCTTGACCCAGCCGCCGGCCTCGCGCCCGTCGGGCAGTCCCAGGCTTTGCAGCAGCGTGTGGCCGTGCGTGTCCACCAGCTTGAAGAAGAAGCGGCCATCGGCCTCGCGGTATTGCTTGAACAGCGGCAGCGCGGCCTTGTCGGCGCCGGCAGCGGCCACCGGCGCCGCACGCGGCACCGCCAGCATCGGCCGCAGGCCGACGGCGGCGCGCAGCTCGGCCAGGAAGGGCGTGGCCACGCGGCGGGCCTTGGCGGCGCCGTGCTGCAGCACTTCTTCGATGCGCTCGGGGTGGGCCATCAGCTCGACATAGCGCTCGCGCATCGGCGCGATCTGGCCTTCCAGCAGGTTCACCAGGCGCTGCTTGGCCTCGCCCCAGCCCAGGCCGGCGCGCAGGTCGGCATGGAAGGCGCTGCGTTGCTCGGGCGTGGCAAAGGCATCGTGCACCGTCACCAGCGCGGCACCCTCCGGGTCTTTCGGCTCGCCGGGCAGGCGCGAGTCGGTGAGGATGCGCGCGACCGCTTCCTTCAGCCCCTTGGCGCCGCCTTCGAACAGCGGAATCGTGTTGTCGTAGCTCTTGGACATCTTGCGGCCGTCCAGGCCGGGCAGCGTGGCCACTTCTTCCTCGATCTCGGCGCGCGGCAGCACGAACAGCTCACGCCCCTGGCCGAACAGGTGGTTGAAGCGCTGGCCCATGTCGCGCGCCATCTCGATGTGCTGCACCTGGTCGCGGCCCACCGGCACCCGGTGCGCGTTGAACAGCAGGATGTCGGCCGCCATCAGGATCGGGTAGCTGAACAGGCCCATGGTCACGCCCGCATCCGCGTCTTCCCCCGCCGCGGCATTGGCGTCGGTGGCCGCCTTGTAGGCATGGGCGCGGTTCATCAGGCCCTTGGCGCACACGCAGGTCAGCAGCCAGGTCAGCTCGGGCGTCTCGGGGATGTCGCTCTGGCGGTAGAAGGTGACGCGCTCGGTGTCCAGCCCGGCCGCCAGCCAGGTGGCGGCGATCTCCAGCCGGCTGCGCTCGATGCGGGCCGGGTCGTCGCACTTGATCAGCGCGTGGTAGTCGGCCAGGAAGAAGAAGCTCTCCACGCCGGGCTCGCGGCTGGCCGCGATGGCCGGGCGGATGGCGCCCACGTAGTTGCCCAGGTGGGGCGTGCCGGTGGTGGTGATGCCGGTGAGAACGCGTTCGGTCATGGTGAGGGCTGACGGCGGGGGAGGGCGATTCTAGGAGCCTGCCTCAAACCCTCGTCGTTACACTGCCGCGCCTCATGAAACGCATCGTCATCCTCATTTCCGGCCGCGGCTCCAACATGGAGGCCATCGTGCAGGCCTGCGCGGCCGAGGGCTGGCCGGCCCAGGTGGTGGCGGTGATCAGCAACCGGCCCGAGGCCGCGGGCCTGGCCTTTGCGCAGGTCCACGGCATCGCCACCGCGGCGGTCGACCACAAGGCCTTTGCCAGCCGTGACGAGTTCGACGCCGCGCTGGCCGCCGCCATCGACGGCTTTGCGCCCGACCTGCTGGTGCTGGCCGGTTTCATGCGCATCCTGGGCGCGGCCTTCGTGCAGCGCTACGAGGGGCGCATGCTCAACATCCACCCCTCGCTGCTGCCGGCCTTTCCGGGGCTGCACACCCACCGCCGCGCCATCGAGGCCGGCTGCACCGAGGCCGGCTGCACGGTGCACTACGTAACGGCCCAGCTGGACCACGGCCCGATGGTGGCCCAGGCCGCCGTGCCCATCCTGCCGGGCGACGATGAACACAGCCTGGCCGCGCGCGTGCTGGTGGAAGAGCACCGGCTGTACCCGCAGGCGGTGCGGGCGGTGGTGGAAGGCCGGGCCTAGAACAGCCCCGCCGCGGTGTTGATGGCCAGGGCCAGCAGCACCGTGTTGAACATGAAGGCCAGCACGCCTTGGCCCAGCACCCAGCGGCGGATCTGGCGGTCGCTCACCGTCACGTCCGAGGTCTGCGAGGTGGCGGCGATGGTGAACGAGAAATAGAGGAAGTCGCCGTAGTGAGGCGGGTCTTCGTCTTCGCCTTCTTCCGGCTCACCCGGAAAGCCCAGGCCACGACCCGGCCGGCTGCGGTCGCGGTAGAAGAGGCTGGCATAAGCCAGCGCAAACAGCGTGGCCAGCAACAGCCACGAGCCGAACAGCGTGGACAGCGTCAGCGCCACCCGTGGCGCGGCCGAGGCTTCGCCCTTGGGCGCACCCGCCAGTTCCAGCGCGATGGCGGCCAGCGTCACCACCACCGCCACCACCGCAGTGGCCACCACGGCAAAGGCGCTTTCGGCATGGGCGGCGGCGATGTCGCGCATGCGCTCGTGCGAGGCGCGGCGCATCATCAAGCCGGTGCTGGCCAGGTACAGCCACACGCCGGTGTTCCAGCCGATCAGCACCTGCGTGGTCCAGCTCAGCCGGCCGCCGCCAACGACGTCGCACAAAAAGCCCGCCGCCACGGCAATGAGCAGGCAGATCAGCAGGCGCGGGCGGGTGCGAAAGGGGCGCAGCAAGGGCAGGGCGGCAGCCTGGCCCGCCAAAACGGGTGCGGCGCGGATAATCCGGGGGATGCATCCTAATGCCCTCGTGGAAATGACGACCGAGCTGCTCGGTGACGTCCTGAAGTTTGAAATCCCGGCCGACGCGGTCGTGTCGTCGTTTTTTCGCCGCCACCGCACGCTCGGCCCGCGTGAGCGCCACACCCTGGCCGAGACGGTGTACGCCGTGGTGCGCCAGCGCCTGCTGTTCCAGCACCTGGCGCAAAGCGGCAGCGGTCCGCTGGAGCGCCGGCTGGTGCTGCTGGCCTGGCAGGGCAACGAGGGTTTTCTGCGCGGCGCGCTCAACCCGCACGAGCAGGCCTGGCTGGCCGACGTGCAGAAGGTGGACCGCAGCAGCCTGCCGCGCAAGCTGCGCCACAGCACGCCCGACTGGATCTCGCAGCCGCTGGAGCAGTCGCTGGGCGCCGACGAGTTCCTGACCCTGGCCGAGAGCCTGAACCAGCCCGCGCCGCTGGACCTGCGGGTGAACACGCTCAAGGCCAAGCGACCCGAGGTGAAGCAGATCCTGGCCGACGCCGGCATCGAAGCCACCGACACCCCGTATTCGCCCTGGGGCCTGCGCATCGAAGGCAAGCCGGCGCTGAACAAGCTGGACGTGTTCACCGGCGGCGGCGTGGAAGTGCAGGACGAAGGCAGCCAGCTGCTGGCACTGATCACCGACGCCAAGCGCGGCGAGATGGTGGTCGATTTCTGCGCCGGCGCCGGCGGCAAGACGCTGGCGCTGGGTGCGGCCATGCGCAACACCGGCCGCCTGTATGCGTTCGACGTGTCCGGCCACCGGCTGGATTCGCTCAAGCCCCGGCTGGCCCGCAGCGGCCTGTCGAACGTGTACCCGGCGCAGATCGCCCATGAGCGCGACGAGCGAATCAAGCGCCTGGCCGGCAAGATCGACCGGGTGCTGGTGGACGCGCCTTGCTCCGGCCTGGGCACGCTGCGCCGCAACCCCGACCTGAAGTGGCGCCAGTCGCCGGCCACGCTGGCGGCGCTGCGCACGCAGCAGGCGTCCATCCTGCGGGGCGCGGCCCGCCTGCTCAAGCAAGGCGGCCGCCTGGTGTACGCCACCTGCAGCCTGATGGCCTCGGAAAACGAGGACATCGCCGCCGCCTTCAGCGCCGAGTT
>NZ_CAXFDV010000052.1:0-7273 GCF_964001545.1 uncultured Aquincola sp. | reverse complement strand
GCCTGCGCGATCTCGTCCGGCGCGGCGATGCGGCCCAGCGCATGCAGCCGCGCCACCGCGGCCAGTTGCTCCGGGCTGCCGTTCATCTCGCGCGCCATCGGCGTATCGGTACCGCCGGGCAGCAGCGCATTCACGCGCACCCGGGCCGGCCCGGCTTCCACCGCCAGCGCCTGCACCAGGCCGATCAGCCCCGACTTGCTGGCCGCATAAGCCGCCACGCCGGCAAAGCCCGCGGTGTGGCCGACGAAGGTGGACGTGAAGATCAAGGAGCCGCCACCGCGCGCCATCAGCGCCGGCAGTTGATGGCGTGCGCCCAGGAAGGCGCTGGTGAGGTTGGTGTCCAGCGCCTCCCGCCATTGGTCGGGCGAGACCTCGGGCGTCGGGCCCATCGGCCCCAGGGTGCCGGCATTGTTGAAGGCGATGTCCAGGCCGCCGTAGGCCTGTTGCGCCTGCCGCACCAAGGCTTGCGCATAAGCGTCGTCGCGCACGTCGCCGGCCAGCGCGCACGCGCGGCCGCCGTGGCTGCCGATGTGCTCGGCCAGCGCCTGCAGCGGCGCCAGCCGACGGGCGCCCAGCACCACGGCGGCCCCATGCCGGGCGAGCAACAGGGCGGTGGCGTGGCCGATGCCGGAGCTGGCGCCGGTGATGAGGGCGACCTTGCCTTCAAGGGTCTGCATATGGGTCCTTGCTGCGTTGAAACGAAGACGCAGCATCGGCCGGCAGGCGCCTTGGCGCTCGCCGTTCCCGGACCTGTGATCAGCGCCTCGCGCGCCTCGGACGGGCCGCCGGCTTCGCCTGCCCGGCCGGCTCCACCGGCAGCGCCACCTCGGCCTTGATCTCGCGCAGCACGATGGACGAGCGCACATGCGTCACGCCGGGCAGGCGGAAGATGGTGTCGTGCAGCAACTGCTCGTAGCGTTTGATGTCCGGCGCCAGCACCGTCATCACATAGTCGGCCTGGCCGGTGGTGCTGTGGCACTGCACGATGTGCGGGCTGGCGGCCACCGCCGCCTCGAAGCGGCGCACCAGGTCTTCGCTGTGCTTTTCCAGGTTGGCTTCCACCACCACGCGCAGGCCCAGGCCCACCTTCTCGGCGTCCACCAGCGCGGTGTAGCCGCGGATCACGCCGGCCGCTTCCATGTCCTTCACGCGCTTCCAGCAGGGGCTGGACGAGAGGCCCACCGCCTCGGCCAGCTGCTGCACCGTCTGGCGTGAATCGCGCTGCAGCTCGGCCAGGATCCGCAGGCTGAGCGCATCCAGTGAAATTTGCTCCGCCATCTGCACTTCTCAGAATGATTTGCCTGCAGTATGGCCGATGCGCGGCAAATCAAGCATCGATTGCTGCGTGGCCTTGCCTATGCTGTGCCGATTCCCAGAAGTACGCGGAGACAGCCATGGCCATCCAGAGCCCCGAGCAGCACCCCATCACCCGCCCCGACTACCAGCTGAGCCACAGCCTGTGGGCCGGCAGCGGGCAGATCTTCCTCACCGGCACGCAGGCCCTGGTGCGCCTGATGCTGATGCAGCGCGCCCGCGACGAAGCCGCAGGCCTGAACACGCAAGGCTTCATCAGCGGCTACCGCGGCTCGCCACTGGGCATGCTCGACCAGGCCATCTGGAAGGCGGGCAAGCGCTTCAACGACTGCGGGCTGCGCTTTTTGCCCGCCATCAACGAAGAGCTGGGCGCCACCGCGGTGCTGGGCACGCAGCGGGTGGAGTCGGACGCGGAACGCACCGTCGATGGCGTGTTTGCCATGTGGTACGGCAAGGGCCCGGGCGTGGACCGCGCCGGCGATGCGCTCAAGCACGGCAATGCCTACGGCTCGTCGCCGCACGGCGGCGTGCTGGTGGTGGCGGGCGACGACCATGGCTGCGTCAGCTCGTCGATGCCGCACCAGAGCGACCACGCGATGATGGGCTGGAGCATGCCCGTGGTCTCGCCCGCCAACGTGGCGGAGTACCTGGAGTTCGGCCTCTACGGCTACGCCTTGTCGCGCTACAGCGGCGCCTGGGTGGGGCTCACTGCGCTGTCGGAGGTGGTGGAGAGCGGCTCCACGGTCGACCTGGACCTGATCGCCGCTCGCACCGCCGCCTGGGTGAGTGCCGATGCCGTGCGCGCCGCCACCGGCCACCAGGCGCCGGCCGACGGGCTGCACTACCGCTGGCCCGACCTGCCTTCGCTGCGCATCGAGTCGCGGCTGGCCGACAAGCTGGACGCGGTGCGGGCGTTCTCCGCCATCAACAGCATCGACCGCCACGTGATCGAGTCGCCGCAGGCCAAGGTGGGCATCGTCACCTGCGGCAAGGCCCACTTCGACCTGATGGAGGTGCTGCGCCGGCTGGAGATCACGCCCGCGATGCTGGCCGAAGCCGGTGTGCGCTTGTACAAGGTGGGCCTGAGCTTTCCGCTGGAAACCACGCGCATGCAGGCCTTTGCGCAAGGCCTGCAAGAGGTGCTGGTGATCGAGGAGAAGGGCGCGGTGGTGGAGACGCAGATGCGCGATCTCTTCTACAACCAGCCGGTGCGCCCCGCCATCGTGGGCAAGCTCGATGCGCAGGGCCGGCCGCTGGTGTCGGCGCTGGGTGAGCTGCGGCCTTCAGGCCTGATCCAGCTGGTGGACCAATGGCTGGTGCGGCACTTCCCTGGCCAGCCGGCGATGGACAAGCGCCACCTGGTGCGCGACTTCATGCCGCCTGGGCTGCTGGCCAACGACGCCGACAGCGTCAAGCGGCTGCCGTATTTCTGCGCCGGCTGCCCGCACAACACCTCCACCGTGGTGCCCGAAGGCTCCAGCGCCCGCGCTGGCATCGGCTGCCACTTCATGGCCAACTGGATGGACCGCGACACCGCGGGCCTGATCCAGATGGGCGGCGAGGGCGTGGACTGGGTCTCGCACTCGATGTTCACCAAGGTGCCGCATGTGTTCCAGAACCTGGGCGACGGCACCTACTACCATTCGGGCTACCTCGCCATCCGCCAGGCGGTGGCGGCCAAGGCCACGCTCACCTACAAGATCCTGTTCAACGACGCGGTGGCCATGACCGGCGGCCAGCCGGTGGACGGCGTGATCAGCGTCGATGCCATCGCCCGCCAGGTGGAAAGCGAAGGCGTCAAGCAGGTGGTGGTGCTGTCCGACGACATCGGCAAGTACGCGTCGATCAAGGACCGCTTTCCGGCCGGCACCGAGTTCCACGACCGCAGCCAGCTCCATGCGGTGCAGCGGCGCCTGCGCGAGGTGCCGGGCGTCACCGTGCTGATCTATGAGCAGACCTGCGCCGCCGAGAAGCGCCGCCGCCGCAAGAAGGGCGAGATGGTGGACCCGGCGCGCCGGCTCTTCATCAACGAGCGGGTGTGCGAAGGCTGCGGCGATTGCTCGGTGCAGAGCAACTGCGTGGCGGTGCTGCCGCACGAGACACCGCTGGGCCGCAAGCGGCGCATCGACCAGAGCAGCTGCAACAAGGACTATTCCTGCGCCAAGGGCTTTTGCCCCAGCTTCGTGGGCGTGCTGAATGGCAAGCCCCGCAAGAAGACCGGTGCGCTGGCCGGCGCAGGCGCCGAGCGCTTCATGCAGCAGGTGGCGCAGCTGCCGCAGCCCGCGCCGCATGTATGGACCGGCCCTTACGACCTGCTGGTGACCGGCGTGGGCGGCACCGGCGTGGTGACGGTGGGCGCGGTGATCGCGATGGCCGCGCACCTGGAAGGCAAGAGCGCCAGCGTGCTCGACTTCATGGGCTTTGCGCAAAAGGGCGGCTCGGTGCTGAGCTTCGTGCGCCTGGCCGACACGCCCGAGCGGCTGAACCAGGTGCGCATCGACACCCAGCAGGCCGACGCGGTGCTGGCCTGCGACATCGTGGTGGCCGCATCGCCCGAGGCGCTGCAGACGGTGCGCCACGGCCGCACGCGGGTGCTGGTCAACACGCACGAGATTCCGGTGGCCGAATCGCTGAAGAACCCCGACGCCAGCCTGAAGACCGACCTGCTGCTGGCCAAGCTGGAGTTCGCGGCCGGCGTGCAGCAGGTGGAGACGTTCGAGGCGCAGGCCCTGGCCGAGGCTTTCCTGGGCGATTCCATCGTCAGCAACATCCTGGCGATGGGGTATGCCTGGCAGCGCGGGCTGATTCCTGTGAGCCTGGCCGCGCTGCAGCGCGCGATCGAGTTGAACGGCGTGGCGGTGCAGGCCAACCAGCTGGCGTTTTCGCTGGGCCGCATGGCCGCGGCCGATGAAGGCGCCTTGCAGGCGCTGCTGCAGGCGCCGGTGGATCCCACGCCGGCCGAGCCCGAGACGCTGGATGCGCTGCTGGCCCGCGGCGTGGCCCACCTCACCGCCTACCAGAACGCGGCTTACGCCCGCCGTTTCGAGGCGCGGGTGCGCCAGTTGCGTGAACGCGAAGCGGCGCTGGGCGGTGATGCCTCGCTGCCCTTCACCCGCGCGGCGGCGGCCAGCCTGCTCAAGCTGATGGCCTACAAGGACGAGTACGAGGTGGCGCGCCTGTACACCGACGGCGCGTTCAAGCAGCAGCTGCAGCAGCAGTTCGAAGGCGACCTGCAGCTGGAGTTCTACATGGCACCGCCGCTGCTCAGCCGGCCGAAGCATGGCGGCACGCCGCGCAAGCTGCGCTTTGGCAGTTGGTTGATGCCGATGCTGGGCGTGCTGGCCAAGGCGCGGGCGCTGCGCGGCGGCCCGCTGGACCTGTTCGGCTACACCGAAGAGCGGCGCATGGAGCGGGGCCTGATCAGCGCCTTCGAATCACGCCTGGACGAGCTGCTGCCGTTGCTGAGCACGCAGACGCTGCCGCTGGCCACGCAGATCGCGGCGCTGCCGCAGAAGATGCGCGGCTACGGCCACGTCAAGATCGCCAACGTGGCACTGGCCCGGGCGCGTGAAGCCGAACTGCTGCACCGGCTGGACGGCACCCGCTGGCCCAAGCCCGCGGGCACCGCCCAGGCCGGGCAGTTCCGCGGGATTCCGGTGGTGTCGGGCTGACTGGTCAGTCCCGCCGGGCCGCCCCAAGAAACTGAGCTCCCCAAGGGTCCGAAGGGCCCTCTTACAAGGGCCTGGGGGCGCGAGCGCAGCAAGCTCGGGGGCTGTATCAAATCAGTGCACGAGGGCCTCGACCCCCGCCGTGGCCAGCCGGTGGTCGGGCAGGTGGGCGTCCAGCCACTCCAGGTCCAGGTGCAGGTGCTCCAGCAGGGCCGACTGCATCAGCTGCAGGCCATCGATCACCGGCACGCCCAGTTCGCGGCAGTCGGTGATCACGCTGGCCAGGCGCAGTGCGGCGCCCATGCGGCTGAAGGGCCGCGTGGCCAGCGGATCGCAGGCGGCGGTGATCGCCATCACCAGCTGCGCCGGGAAATGCCAGTGGTGGGCCAGCGCAGCCGTCACCTCGGGGTGGCTGCAGCCGAAGAGGCGGCTTTCCACCGCCATCGCCGAATCGATGGTGCTGGCCTGGTACTGCGCCAGCACCGCATGCTCGGGGTCGGTCATCAACATCAGGATCTGGCCGGTGCGCAGCACCAGGCCGCCCAGGTAGGCCTCGTCCTCGTCCAGCCCCATGGCCCGGGCCAGCGGCTGCGTGTAGGCCGCCAGCGCCAGCGTGGAACGCCAGAAGCTCAGGCGGTCGAAGCCGATCACCGACGGGAACGCGCTGCTCATGCAGGCGGCCAGCGTCAGGTCGCGCAGCGCGCGCAGGCCCAGCGTGGCGGCCGCGTCCTTGAGCGACGAGATGTCGTGGCGCGGCGCGTAGCGCGGCGAGTTGGCCAGGCGCAGCACCTTGGCCGCCAGCACCTGGTCACGCCCGATCAGGCCGGCCACTTCGGGCAGCGACAGGTCGTCGCGCGAGAACGAGCGGATCAGCGTGTTGGCCACCTCGGGCATCGCCGGCAGCGTGCTGGCGCGTTCGACGAAGGGGGCGAGGTTGGAATGGGGCAGGGAAGACACGTGACAGGCTCCGGCGAAGAGGTTTGTTACGGTCTTTCGGGTGGGCGGGCGGGAACTTGAGGGGTGGGCGGCGCTGCCGGGCCCTCCGGCTGATCAGGCGCCCCGGTTGCGGGAGACCGGCAGGGCGCCGCCGGGAACGAACCCAGCCTGTTGAACCCGGCTCAGCAACCGGTTGCTGACAGTGATGAATAAGCATTCCAGCCCCGCCCGGTGCGTACGGCTTTCGAAGGTGGCGCGGTGCGCACGCACGCGGACATGCGTGGCGACACCGGCCAGCCGCCACAGCCACTCGAGCGTCGGTTGGACCAGCGCGCCCCAGGACATCGCAAGGTCGACCGCAGGGTCCTCACTGCCCCAACGCAAACATCGCCGCCGCCCGCCGGCTGATTTCTTCGGGCGACACGTCTTCGATGTGGGTCGCCAGGATCCAGCGGTGGCCGAAGGGGTCGAACAGGGAGCCGGTGCGGTCGCCGTAGAACTGGTCTTGCACCGGCATCGCGGCCTGGCCGCCGGCCGCGATGGCCGCAGCGTAGGTGGTGTCCACGTCGTCCACGTACAGCAGCACCGAAGCGGTGTTGCCGCCCAGCGTCTTCGGGCTGCGGGTGCCCCACTCGGGCGTGTCCTCGTGCAGCATGATGATGGAGTCGCCCACCCGCACCTCGGCATGCAGGATGCGGCCGGCGGGGTCGGCCAGGCGCATCACCTCCACCGCGCCGAAGGCCTGCCGGTAGTAGTCGATCGCGGCCGGCGCGCCGGTGATCGTCAGGTACGGCGTGGCCGAGTGGTAACCGGCGGGCTGCTTGCGGACGGCGGCGTTCATGCGGCACTCCTTCGGCTGACGGGTGCCTTTGATTCTGCGGCGCCCGCGGGCCGCCGCCAAGCGGGAACCCCCTTGATCAAACTTCCAGGTTGTCGATCAGGCGGGTGTTGCCGAGGCGGGCGGCGGCCAGCACCACCAGCGGGCTGTCGTCGCCGGCGGCGGGTTCGGCCAGGTCGGCCTGGCGGCGCACGGCCACGTAGTCGGGCTGCCAGCCGCGGGCCTGCAGCGCTTGCACCGCCGCGGCTTCCAGCGCCGGGAAGTCGCGCCGGCCGCCGCGCACCGCGTCGGCCACGCGCCGCAGCTCGGCGCTCAGCACCGTCGCTTCTGCCAGCTCGGCCGGGCTCAGGTAGCCGTTGCGCGACGACAAGGCCAGGCCGCTGTCGGCGCGCACCGTTTCGCCGCCGATCACTTGTATAGGCAGGTTCAGCTGCTCGACCATGCTGCGCACCACCAGGCACTGCTGGTAGTCCTTCTTGCCGAACAGGGCGATGCCCGGCTGCACGATCTGGAACAG
>NZ_CAXFDV010000051.1:0-2660 GCF_964001545.1 uncultured Aquincola sp. | reverse complement strand
CACGCCCCGCGCGGCCAGTTGCGCCAGCGCCGCGGCATCGGGCTCGAAGCGGCCATTCAGGCACAGCGTGACGTCGCCCCATTCGGGCAGCAGCAGCGCCTGGTGCAAGGACTCGGGCCCCGTGGCAATGAGGCCGATGCGGCCCAGCTGCAATTCGTAGCCATGGCAATACGGGCAATGGAACACGCTGCGGCCCCAGCGGGCCTGCAGGCCCGGTATGTCTGGCAACTGGTCGACCACGCCGGTGGCCAGCACGATGCGGCGGGCCGACCAGGCCTGGCCAGCCGCCTGCAACTCGAAGGCGTCGGCCTGGCCGCTGGCCTGCGTCACCGCGGCATCGACGAACTGCACCGTGGCATAGCGTGCCAGCTGTTCGCGCGCCTGCCGCACCATGTCGCCGGGGGCATCGCCGTCGTGCGCGAAAAAGCCGTGCGAGGCCGGCGCAAAGCGGTTGCGCCGCTGGCCCATGTCGAACACCAGCACGCTGCGGCGTGCACGCGCCAGCGGCAGCGCCGCCGACAGGCCGGCGTAGCTGCCGCCGACGATGGCCACGTCATGCGTCATGGACGGTCTCCTGCAAGGGTCGGCCGCTGGCTTGCAGCCGCTGGCGGAAGTCGCGCGACAAGGCCGCCAGCGTGATGCCCGACAGGCGCTTGAGCAGCAGCGCCTCGGCCTGCCGGTAGGCATCGTCCAGCGCGGCATTGACGGCCTGCTCCACCAGGCAGCCGGGGCTTTCTTCCCGGTGGCCGACGGCCAGCAGCGCGGGGGCGCCCACGGCCTCATGGATGTCGCGCAGCGTGATGCGATCGAGCGGGCAGCTGAGCACCCAGCCCCCGCCATGGCCCTTGGCCGAGGCCACCAACCCGGCATCACGCAGCCCGGCCATCAGCCGGCGGATGACGACGGGGTTGGTTTGCATGGCACGCGCCAGCCACTCGGACGTGGCGGGTTGCTGCAGTTCGGCCATGTGCAGCAGGCAGTGCAGCACGCCGGACAATCGGCTGTCTCGTTTCATGCAACCAGTGTAGTTGCGTGATGAGAGATCGTGCCGGCGTCAGGGTCAAAACAGCTGCCTGTGCAGGGCCCTGCCGACATGGCTGGTGACGCACCCTTTGCGGGATAACCAGCGCGGGCCGTGGAGCACGACCGCGCGGCGCGCCTCTTCCTCTTCCGCGGCAACCTGGACGAGGAGTTCGCCAGCTACCACCCACGGGCACGTGAGATCCTCACGACCTTCTCGCAACGCATCAATGCCTTCGTCGACGAAGCCAAGGCCGATGCCAGCAAGCTGCCGGTGGAGTTCCGCCTCACCGGCACCGAGCCGGGCTACTGGTCGCCCACCTCGTCGCTGATCCGCATCTACGGCATCACCCGCAACGGGACCAGCGAGGTCTTGATGGCCCGGCGCATCGGGGCGGTGGGTCTGGCCACCACCCAGGCGCTGACGGTGAACGCGCTGCGCTACATGGTGCACCTGAACGCGCCGGGCTGGAACGTGATCGGCGCCGGCGAGCCGGCCCTGCCCGGTGTGTCGACGGGCCACAACGAGCGCATCGCCTTCGGCCTGACCATCTTCGCCTTCGGCGACGAAGAAGACCTGTACGTGTACGACCTGAACCCGGCCGACCCCAGCCAGTACCGCTGCAACGGCGCCTGGGAAAGCATGCGCGTGGTCAAGGAGCCGGTGGGCGTGCGGGGCCAGGCCACACCCACCGAGACCGATCTGCGCTTCCCCCGCCATCGCCCGCCATTTCACGCCCGGCGAAAACATGGTCTATGCCGACGTGGACGGCAACATCGGCTGGTTCGGCGGGGCGCTGGCGCCCATCCGGCCGCGCGCCGACGGGTCGGGCATGCTGCCCGTGCCCGGCGACGGCCGCTATGAATGGGCCGGCTACCTGCCCGGCTCGCTGCTGCCGCGGGTGCTGAACCCGCAGCAAGGCTTCTTTGCCACCGCCAACCAGTTCAACGTGCCGGCCGACCATGCCTACCGCAGCATGTCGGCCACCGCCTGGGCAGAGCCCTACCGCTTCGAGGCCGCCGGCCGCGCCCTCTTCGGCAGCCTGTCACGCCCGGTGGTGCTGGCCAGGCTGGCCGCGCCCGATGCGGTGTTCGGCGCCGACCCCGCCGCGGGCCGCGATGCGGTGATGCTGGAGACCTTGAAGGCCGCGCTGCAGGATGTGAAGGCCAAGGCCGGCTGGGACAGCGCCGCCTGGCAGTGGGGCCAGTTGCACCACATCCAGTTCGAGCATGAGCTGACGCCCTTCCTGAGCGAAGCGCTGGCCACGCCGCTGCAGACGCCGCGCTACCCGGTGGGCGGCGACAACGACACGCTGCACCGCACCTCCTACCGCACGTCGGACTTCCGCGTGACCAGCGGCGCCTCGTACCGGCAGGTGATCGACCTGGCCGACTGGGACAACTCGCTGGCCATCAACGTGCCGGGCCAGTCGGCCGACCCGGCCAGCCCGTACGACAAGAACCTGATCGAAGCCTGGGCCAAGGGCGAGTACTTCCCGATGGCCTTCAGCCGCGCCAAGGTGGACAGCCTGCGCGCCGACCGCCTGGTGCTGCGGCCGGCGCGCTGACGACCCACGGGCAGCGGCCGATCAGGCCAGCGGCAGGCCCAGCGCCGGGTCGCTGACGGTGTGGCGGCCGGT
>NZ_CAXFDV010000050.1:0-6000 GCF_964001545.1 uncultured Aquincola sp. | reverse complement strand
ATGACGTCGAGCAGCTTCTGCATGCGCTGGGCGTCTTCGCCGGCCATCTCGATGGTGTTTTCGGCGCGCATCGTCACTTCGGCGATCTCGGCCTTCAGGCCGGCCGCTTCCAGCGCGTTCTTGACCGCTTCGAACTCGGTGGGCGGCGTCAGCACCTCGATCGAGCCGTCGTCGCCGGCGACCACGTCGTCGGCGCCGGACTCCAGCGCCACTTCCATCACCTTGTCTTCGTCGGTGCCGGGCGCGAACACCAACTGGCCGCAGTGCTTGAACTGAAAGGCCACCGAACCTTCGGTGCCCAGGTTGCCGCCGTACTTGCTGAAGGCGTGGCGCACTTCGGCCACCGTGCGCACCCGGTTGTCGGTCATGCAGTCGACGATGATGGCTGCGCCGCCGATGCCGTAGCCCTCATAGCGGATTTCCTCGTAGTGAACGCCTTCGAGGTTGCCGGTGGCCTTGTCGATGTTGCGCTTGACGGTGTCGGCCGGCATGTTGGCCGCCTTGGCCTTGTCCCCCGCCAGCCGCAGCCGCGGGTTGGCATTGGGGTCGCCGCCGCCCTGGCGCGCCGCCACCATGATCTCGCGGATCACCCGGGTCCAGACCTTGCCGCGCTTTTCGTCCTGGCGGCCCTTGCGGTGCTGGATGTTGGCCCATTTGGAATGTCCGGCCATGAATCTCTTTCTCGTCGCGGCGCCCAGGCCGAAAAACCTCGGAAGGCGCAGGTGGTTTGGATATGCTCGCGCCGGATTTTAGCGGTGCCCCCTGCCCCACCTGCAGCAGTACCGTGGGGTGAGGGCGCCGGCCCGGTACGGGCGCCAGCATGCGCGGCCCTGCCGCGAACCGCAGAAGATGAACGACCGTCTGAATGCCACCCTGGCCTACATCCGCAGCAGCGAGCCCCTGTGCGCCTACGAAAGCCGGCACCAGAGCTCCTCTTTCGAGCGGGGTCAGCAGAGTGCCATCAACAAGCACTACGCCCGCATGATCGAGGACAAGATCCTCACCCTGGGCCTGTCGCGCAAGGATCTGGACGGCGCGCTGTCGCTGAGCGAATCCTTCAAGAACAGCGACGAGCGACAGGAGCAGCGGCAGGTGATGCGGGCGACGATGTTGGCCGAGTTCACCGTGCGCGGCCGTCCGCTGAGCGACGCGCCGGAGCTGCGCAAGCGCTACCTGGCGATGAAGGACACCGAGGCGTTGCGGCGTGCGTTCCGCTCGATGTTCCCCAGCATCCTGTCGGTGCAGGGCCGCACCGCCTGGATGCCCACCAACTTCACCAACCCGAACACGCTGCCGCCCTTCCACGCGTTCGACAAGCTCAAGCCCCCGGTGCTGATCACCCGCGACGGCCGCAAGGCGCAGTACCGCTTCAGCATCACCTCGCTGCCCAACGACGAGCGGGCGGTGCCCACGCTGGAAGACTTCGACAAGACGATCTACAAGTGGAGCGCGGTGTCCACCTCGGTCATCGCCCACGACAACGCGGTGATCTATGGCAACGCCGGGCTCATCCTGCAGTGCCACCCGATGGGCATCCTGACGGCCAGCGGCGGCGACCAGAACTTCGAGAACCACACCGGCACCACCACCAACACACGCGCCGCGCCGCACACCGGCAACAAGCCGCTGGACGACGGCCGGCTGGCCGAGGAGGTGCACCGCAAGTTCTTCGAGACCAACCACCTGTTCGACAGCCAGCCGATGCGCCTGATGTCGCCCGAGCAGGTGCTGGCACACACCAACCTGGAAGAAGCCAAGAAAAAGAAGATCACCGGCTGGAACGAGGTGGTGCAGGCCGGGCCGCTGCTCAAGGTCAAGGGCCTGTTCCTGCGCATCAAGCCGGATGGCTCGCCGCTGACCAAGATGAACGGCGACCTGGCCCTGCCTGAAGGCGTGTACAAGGCCATGCGCGCCTGCTCCAGGCGCCTGGGCCTGCCCATCGTGGGCCTGGTGGACAGCCGCGACGCGGGCTGAAAACGGCGCCCACCGCGGCTTAGACTGCGGCCGGTTTCCCCCGGAGAGCGCCCCATGCCCGAACCCCTTCTCATCGCCCGCCACGGCCCCGTGGAATGCCAGCTGCTGCCGGGCCTGGCCAACCGGCACGGCCTGATCACCGGCGCCACCGGCACCGGCAAGACCATCACCTTGCAGGCCATGGCCGAGGGCTTCAGCCGCATCGGCGTGCCGGTGTTCATGGCCGACGTCAAGGGCGACCTGACCGGCATCAGCCAGGCCGGCAGCGTCAGCCCCAAGCTGGCCGCGGTGCTGGCCGAGCGCGGGCTGGAGGCACCCGCGCCCGTCGCCTGCCCCACCACGCTGTGGGACGTGTTCGGCCAGCAGGGCCACCCGGTGCGCGCCACCGTCAGCGACATGGGGCCGCTGCTGCTGGCCCGCATGCTGGCGCTGAACGAAACGCAGGCCGGCGTGCTCAACCTGGTGTTCAAGATCGCCGACGACCAGGGCCTGCTGCTGCTGGACCTGAAAGATCTGCGCGCCATGCTGCAGCACGTGGGCGAAAACGCCAGCCAGTTCACCACCACCTACGGCAACGTCAGCGCGGCCAGCATCGGCGCCATCCAGCGCGGCCTGCTGCAGATCGAGCAGCAGGGCGGCGACCAGTTTTTCGGCGAGCCCATGCTGGACATCGCCGACTTCATGCAAACGGTGATGTCTGCCACCACAGGGGCCGCAGGCAACCAAGGGGTGATCAACATCCTGGCCGCCGACAAGCTGATGAACGCGCCGCGGCTGTACGCCACCTTCCTGCTGTGGATGTTGAGCGAGCTGTTCGAGCAGCTGCCCGAGATCGGCGACCCTGAAAAACCCAAGCTGGTGTTCTTCTTCGACGAGGCGCACCTGCTGTTCAAGGACGCGCCCGCCGCGCTGGTCGAGCGCATCGAGCTGGTGGTGCGCCTGGTGCGTTCCAAGGGCGTGGGCGTGTACTTCGTGACGCAGAACCCGCTGGACGTGCCCGACACCGTGCTGGCCCAGCTGGGCAACCGGGTGCAGCATGCGCTGCGCGCCTTCACGCCGCGCGACCAGAAGGCCGTCAAGAGCGCGGCCAGCACGATGCGCGCCAACCCGAAGCTGGACATCGAGGCCGCCATCACCGAGCTGGCGGTGGGTGAGGCGCTGATCAGCTTCCTCGATGACAAGGGCCGGCCCAGCATCACCGAGCGCGTGTTCGTGCTGCCGCCGGGCAGCCAGATCGGGCCGATCACGCCCGAGCAGCGGCAGGCGCTGATCGCCGGCTCCTTGGTGGCCGGCGTGTACGAGAAGGTGGTGGACCGCGAATCGGCCTACGAAAAGCTCAAGGGCCGCGGCGTGGCCAGCGCCGAAGCCGGCGACCGGCTGACCGAAGCCGTGCAGCAAGGCGGCGGCGCCGCGGCCGAAGCCGCGGGCGGCGGGCTGATGGATGGGCTGAAGGATCTGGTGTTCGGCAGCACCGGCCCGCGCGGCGGCCGCAAGCCCGGCCTGATCGACGCCGCTGCCAGCTCGGCGGTGCGGCAGATCGGCTCGGCCGTCGGCCGCGAGCTGGTGCGCGGCGTGCTGGGCTCGCTGCTGGGCGGCGGGGCGACGAAGCGGCGGCGCTGAGCCGCGGCGCACCGCAGCGGGCAGCGAGGGCACCCAGGCGGCACTTGGGCGTCACCGGAGCGGCACCTGCGCGGCACACAAGCAGCGCGGCCAGCAGCGCGGGACCGCCCCGCTGGCGCCTGCTGATCGGCATCTCGCGCCCGGCGCCTGCAGCCCGTCGCGCCGCGCTGGCCGGCACGGCCGGCGGTCGCCACAGTGGCCCCATCGCCACTGCCGCTCCACCGCCATGTCCCACCTCTTGCGCACCCCGCTGCTGGCCGTCAGCGCCGCCCTCGCGCTGGCCGCCCCCATGACGCCGGCCGCCGCCCAGGTCGGCCGCACCGTGCTCACCCTGGCCGGCGGCCCGGTGGCCCTGAGCTACCCCACCGACGCGCCGATGCAAACCCTGCGCTACGGCCCGTTCGAGATCCAGGCCGCGCCCGATGCGCCGCTGCGCCCCGCCGCCGCCCCGCGCCGGCTGGTGGTTTTGTCGCACGGCACCGCCGGCAGCGCCCTGCCCGACCAGGCCCTGGCCAGCGCGCTGGCCGAAGCCGGCTTTGTCGTGGCCCAGCCGCTGCATGCCGGCGACAACTACCAGGATGCGTCGCAGGCCGGCCCGGTGGCCTTCCGCCAGCGGCCGCTAGAGGTGCTGCGGCTGATCGACGCGCTAGCGGCCGACCCCGCCTGGGGCCCGCGCCTGGCGCTGGACCGCGTGGGCGTGCACGGCATGTCGGCCGGCGGCGTCACCGGCCTGTCGCTGGCCGGCGCCCAGTGGCGCACGCTGTCGCTGGTGCAGCACTGCCAGCAGCATCTGCAAGCGGACCGGGGCTTCTGCTTCAACGGCGCGCTGACGGCCGAGCAGCAGGCGGCCCGCCAAGCCAGCTTCGACCGCGCCCGCGACGTGCCCGAGGCCTACCTGCCGCCCGAACTGACGCGCTGGGAAGGCGGCCGCACCCCACAGGCCGGTCAGCCGGATGCCGACCCGCGGCCCGACCCCCGCATCGCCGTGGTCACGCTGGCGGTGCCGGTGGCGGCGATCTTCTCGGCCGAGAGCCTGGCGCGCATCCGCATTCCGGTGGGCGTGCTGGGCGCGGAGCGCGACGAGGTGCTGGCGCCCGACTTCCACAGCCACCATGTGCTGCGGCACTGCGGCAGCTGCACCTCGTTGGGTGAGCTGAAGGGCGGCGGCCACTTCGACGCGCTGTGGCCCTGGCCGCCCGAAGTGGCCGCCCCGGTGGCGGCGCAACAGGTGCGCGGCGGTCTGCCGGTGCCGGGGTTCGATGCCGCCCAGCGCGTGGAAGCGCAGGCCCGCATCGTCGACTTCCATCGCCGCGCACTGCA
Source organism: uncultured Aquincola sp. (assembly GCF_964001545.1). Lineage (NCBI taxonomy): Bacteria > Pseudomonadati > Pseudomonadota > Betaproteobacteria > Burkholderiales > Sphaerotilaceae > Aquincola > uncultured Aquincola sp. The sequence continues at coordinate 1,086 of NZ_CAXFDV010000050.1, read as the reverse complement.
GCCGCAGCCGTGACGCCACCCCGCGGCGCCTGCAGTTCGCGCCGCGCCACCCGCAGTTCGCGCCCAGCGCCGCCCCACCGTCGCAAGCCGCTGGCCCGCCGCCGCCGGCCGGCCGACGATGCCACCCATCGACAGCTCCCCCGCCCCCGGAGATTCCCATGACCACCGCCGCCAGCCTCAGTGCCCTGCCCGTATCCATCCAGCTGCACATCGCCGCCGCCGTCGGCGCCCTGCTGCTGGGCCCGGTGGCCCTGTGGTCGCGCAAGGGCTCCCCCGTGCACCGCAGCGCCGGCTATGTATGGGTGGGCCTGATGCTCACCGCCGCCGTCACCAGCCTCTTCATCCGCGACTTCCGGCTGCCCAACCTGGCCGGCTACACGCCCATCCACCTGGTGACGGTGTTCACCTTCGCCGGCCTGGCCGCCGGCGTCACGGCGGCGGTGCAGCGGCGCATCGGCGTGCACCAGCGGGCCATGCGCCGCACCTACCTTGGCGGCTGCCTGATCGCCGGCGCCTTCGCGCTGATGCCCAGCCGCTTCCTGGGCCACTGGCTGTGGACGCAGACCCTGGGCTGGGCATGACCACAATGCAACCCATGCCCGCCCTGCCCGCCGCACGCTTCTACACGCCGAACCGGCTGCTGACGATCCTGGTCTTCAACCAGCTGTTCTGCACCGTCATCGGCGTGGCCTTGTGGCTGGCCGGCTCACCCGGGCTGTTGCTCAACATCGGGGTGTCGATGCTGATCGGCAACTCGGTGTGGCTGCTGGTGGATGGCGGCCGCTGGCTGCTGGGCAGCACGCTGATGCGCTGGACCGGCCAGGGCCTGCCCTGGCCCGGCTACCGCTGGATGCTGCCCGTCATCGGCTTGGGCGTGATCGGTGGCTATGAGCTGGGCCGCCAGCTGTCCCGGTTGCTGCTGGAGGTGCACCTGGCGCCGATGTTCAGCCGCGGCAGCACGCTGGTGATCACCGCGGTGGCCGGTCTCACCGCCACCGTGTTCTGGCACGCCACCGCGATGCTGCAGAAGCACCGCGCCGAAGCCGAATCCGCCCGCCGCCTGGCCGCCGAAACCCAGCTGCAGCT
>NZ_CAXFDV010000049.1:0-1739 GCF_964001545.1 uncultured Aquincola sp. | reverse complement strand
TCGGCCCGCCAGGCGCTGCGCCGCCACCTGGCCTTGTTCTTCGGCACGCAGGAAGCCAGCGCCTGGCTGCACCGCGCCGGCCAGGACATGCCCGAAGTGGTCAAGGAAGTGCTGCGGGCGCTGCCGCTGCAGAAGGTGGCCGAGCTGCTGCGCCGCCTGGTGGAAGAGGAAGTGCCCATCCGCCATGCCCGCGACATCCTGGAAGCGCTGGCCGATGCCGCCCAGCGCGAGAAGGACGTGTATGCGCTGACCGAGCTGGCCCGCATCGCGGTCAAGCGCCAGCTCAGCCACCGCTGTGCACCCACAGGCCGTCTGCGCGCGGTGCTGCTGATGCCCGACCTGGAAGAACAGCTGCGGCAGGCCGTGCGCGTGAGCAACGGTGTGCAGCAGCTGGCCCTGGACCCGCAACTGGCGCAGGCGGTGATCGCCACCCTCGTGCAGTCGGTGCAGGCCCATCAACCCGCGGCCGTGGTGGCGGCGGTGGACATCCGGCGCCACGTGCGCAAGCTGATCGAGAACGAATGCTTCGACACCCCTGTGCTGAGTTTCCACGAGCTGGTGCCCACGCTGCAGCTCGACGTGGCCGACCGTGTGGCCGCTCCGGGCGCGCCGATGCTGGAGGCCGCATGAAGCGCGTGTGCATCACCTGGCTGGTGGCGCTGGTGGCCGCGCTGCTCAGCGCGCTGATGGCGGCGCCGCCTGCCCAGGCCATGCCCATTCCCTTCGCGGAACGCGAAGTGCAGCTCACCGCGCGTGAGCAGCCGATTGCCGCCTTCCTGCAGGACCTGTTCGGGCTGGTGGATGTGCCGGTGTCGGTGAGCCCCAGCGTCAAGGGCGCGGTCAACGGCAGCTTCAGCGGCCCGGCGGCGCGGGTGTGGCGCAACATCGCCCGCGCCTTCAACCTGGTGGAGTACTACGACGGCGCGGTGCTGCACATCTATGCCCCGTCGGACATGGTCACGCGCACGCTGCCGGTGGCGCCTTCGCTGGCCGCGCGGGTGCAGCGCAACGTGCTGGAGATGCGGCTGCCCGATGGCCGCAACACCGTGCGCAGCACCGAAGACGGCACGCTCATCGTCAGCGGCACCCGCCGCTTCATCGAGCAGGTGGAAGAGATCACCCGTGCGCAACTGGTCAGCGACCGCGCCGGCCCGCCCAGCGGCTTCAAGGTGTTCTACCTGCGTTATGCGTGGGCGCAAGACGTCAGCATCAGCTTCGGCGGCCGGCAGGTGGTGCTGCCGGGCGTGGCCAGCATCGTGCGGGCGATGATGAGTTCGCAGTCGCGCAGCCAGGTGGCGGTGCAGTCGCTGGAGCAACCGGCCAACGGCACCGTGCCCGGCCTGCGCGGCCAGCGTGCGGCGCGGCCTTATGCCGGTGGTGGGGCGGGTGGCCCGGGCGGGCAGGGCACCCTGGGCGGCGCGCAGGCCGATGCGGCCATGGCCTCGGGCCCGGTGCTGGCCGCAGCCTATGGCGCGGCGGGTGCGGGCATGGGTGCTTATGGCGGCGCTGCACCGGGCGCCCAGCCCAATGCTGCCGCCGGCGGATCGGCCCTGCCGCCGCTGGCGCCGCAGGCCTTGTCGCTGGCCGATGGCGCGATGGTGCGGGTGGAAGCCGATGCCCGGCTCAATGCCGTCATCGTGCGCGATGCACCCGACCGGCTGGCCCAGTACGAGCAGCTGATCGCCGCGCTGGACATCGAGCCGCAGACGCTGGAGATCGAAGCCACCATCATCGACGTC
>NZ_CAXFDV010000048.1:0-9652 GCF_964001545.1 uncultured Aquincola sp. | reverse complement strand
TTCATGGCTGCATCACACCACGGCGCGGGCCAGCAGCCAGGCGCCCAGGGCAAGAAGGCCGGCGAAGAACCAGCGCTTGAAACGTTCGGGCTGCGTGCGGCGGCGCAGCCACTGGCCCACCGCCATGCCGCCCAGCGTGGGCAACAGCGCCGCCAGGGAAGCCGCGAGCACCGGGGCCGGTAGCGCGCCACCACCGCCCAGCGTGGCCGCCAGCGCCAGCGTGCTGACGAGGAAGGACACGGCCAGCGCCTGCACCAGGGCTTCCTTCTCCAGCCCCAACGCCTGCAGATAGGGCACGGCCGGGATCACGAACACGCCGGTGGCGGCCGTCACCAGCCCGGTGGCCAGGCCCACCAGCGGCGACAGCACCCGTTCCCAGCCGGGCGGCAGCCGCCAGGGCTTGAGCAGCAGGCCCACCAGCGCATAGGCGATCAATGCCAGGCCCAGCGCCGCGCCCGCCGCGCGGCTGGCGCCGCCGGTCAGCCAGCCGGCGCCCACCCAGGTTCCCATGCACACGCCGGCCAGCAGCGGCCACAGCCGGCGCAGCAGCGCAGCCAGGCCACCCTGGCCCAGCAACTGCCACACATTGCTGACGAAGGAGGGCACCACCAGCAGCGCGGCCGCCTGCGCGGGCGCCATCTGCAGGCTCAGCAAGCCCATCGCAATGGTGGGCAGGCCGAGGCCGATCACGCCCTTGACGAAACCGGCGAGCGTGAACACCGCGCCGGCGAAGGCCAGCAGCAGCCAGAAGGTGGGATGGAACAGGTCGGCGGGCATCACGGGCATCCGGCAATGAAGATGACGTGATGCTCGCCGGGCAGGGGCGGCAGATGCTTCGGCCTGGGCCGAAGCGTGCGACCTCAGGCGCTGAGTTGCGCCCGCATCGCGGCTATCACCGCGCGGTAGTCGGGCTGGCCGAAGATGGCACTGCCGGCCACGAAGGTGTCGGCACCGGCGTCGGCCACGCGGCGGATGTTGTCCACCTTGATGCCGCCGTCCACCTCCAGGCGGATGTCGCGGCCGGTGGCCTCGATGCGCTTGCGCGCCTGCTCGGTCTTGCGCAGCGCGCTGTCGATGAAGCTCTGGCCGCCGAAACCGGGGTTCACGCTCATGATCAGGATGAGGTCGACCTTGTCGATCACCCAGTCCAGCACGTCCAGCGGCGTGCCCGGGTTGAACACCAGGCCGGCCTGGCAGCCTTCGGCCTTGATCAGCTGCAGCGTGCGATCGACATGGGCGCTGGCCTCGGGGTGGAAGCTGATGAGGTCGGCGCCGGCCTTGGCAAAGGCCTGGGCCAGGGCGTCCACCGGCTGCACCATCAGGTGCACGTCGATGGGCACCTTCGTGCCGTCGGGCTGCACGGCGTGCTTGCGCAGCGCCTGGCAGACCATCGGCCCGAAGGTGAGGTTGGGCACGTAATGGTTGTCCATCACGTCGAAGTGGATCCAGTCGGCGCCGGCGTCGATGACGCTGCGCACCTCGTCACCGAGGCGCGCGAAGTCGGCCGACAGAAGGCTGGGGGCGATGCGGTAGGTGGGCATGCCCCCGATTGTCTTACGCCGGGCGGCGGCGCGAGGCCGCCACGCCCGCCAGAGCCAGGCCGGCCAGGGCCAGCGTGGCCGGCTCGGGCACGTTGCCGGTGGGCGGCGGCGTCACCGCGTCGGCCACCACGGTCAGCACCTTCACGTAGTCGTCGCCGCCGTTGAGCGACTTGCCGTTGGCGGCGGACGTGGAGCCGGCCAGCGTGGAGTTGTAGGCCGACACCAGCCACCAGCTGGAGCTGCTGCCCGCGCTGTTGACGTCGTTGACCGTCGTGCCCATGTTCCCGTAGTTGCCCACCAGCGACCAGCCGTTGCTGATGAGCTGGCCGGTCGTCAGGCCGGTCAGGTCACCCGCGCCGACCGGGCTGCTGCTGCCGGTGTAGCGCAGCAGCGTGATGTCGGAATCGGTGTAGGCCCAGCCCAGCTGCAGCTGGCGCAGGATCACGCTGCTGGTAAAGCTCAGCAGCATCACGTCGGTGCTGCCGTTGGCGTCCATCGCGTGGTTCGGCGAGCTGGCGTTCAGGCCTTCGGTGCTCGACTTGATGCCGAAGCCGGAGGCGTTGTTGTCGTCCACGTTGGCCGCCACGAAAGTGGCGCCCGAGCCGTTGGACGAATAACCGCTGACGGTGAGCGACGGGTTGCCACCGCCGCATGCCCAGCTGTTGCCGAAGTTGTTGGCGTTGGCGCTGTTCTGCGCGCACACGCCGGGTTGCTGGAAGCCCCAGGTCATCGCGGCCTGCGCCGCGGGTGACATCGAGGCCGCGCCGGCGGCCAGAGCGGCTGCCAGCAAACGGGTCTTGCTCGGTTTCATCTTTACTTCTTCCTCACTGTGTCGCAACGAGGGTCGTTGCCTTCATTGCAGCGTGCGGCGCAGGGCCTGGGCCTGGGCCGCGCTGTCGAAGCGCCGGTCGCCCCGCAGTACTGCATCCATCTCATCGCGCGCCTCGTCCCGGCGGCCGGTTTTCGCCAGCACGCTGGCCAGGTGGAAGCGGATGTCGGGGTTGTCGGGGGCCCGCAGCCGCGCATCGCGCAGCAGCTGCAGCGCGCGGTCGGCCTGGCCGGCCTGGAAGGCGGCCCAGCCGGCGGTGTCGATCACGTCGGCATCGGCCGGGCGCAGCGCCAGGGCACGCTCGGCCACCGCCAGGGCGCCCGCATCGCCCTGCTTGAGCAGCACGTTGGCCAGGTTGTTCAGCGTGCCGGCGTCGTCGGGCTGCTGGCGCAGCAGCTGCTCGTAGCTGGCGCGCGCGGCCGGCAGCTGGCCGGCACGGGCCTGGCCGTCGGCCAGCGCGCGGCGGGCGGTGCGGTCCTGCGGGTTGGCCTGGAGCCACTGCTCCAGCACGGGCAGCGCCGTGCGTGCGCCGTCGGGCTGGCTGCCCAGCGCGCTGAACAGGCGGATGGCGGTGTCGGTGGAAGGCTCCACCGCATGGGCCTTGCGGTAGAGCTCGAGCGCCGCGGCCGGCTGCTGGCGGGCCATCAGCACGTCGGCCTGCAGGCTGTAGCCGATGGCGCGCGTGGGCGCCAGCTGGGCGATCTGCCGCGCCTGCTGCTCGGCCTGCGGCAGGTCGCCGCGGCGCAGCGCCAGCTCGGCCTGCAGCGCCAGCGCGGGCAGGTGGCCGGGCTGGCCCGACAAGGCCTTCTGCAGGCTGTAGGCGGCGCCTTCTGCATTGGCGGCAGCCAGCTGCAGGCGGGCGATTTCCACCTGCACCGGCGCATCGAAATTGGCCACGCGGGTGGCGGTGGCCAGGGTGTTGCGGGCACCGGCGGCGTCGGCCACCGCCAGGCGCACGCGGGCCTCGGCCAGCAGCACGGCCAGGTTCTGCGGCGCCTTGGCGCCCAGCTTGCGCAGCGGCTCCATCGCGGCTTCGGCGCGGCCGGACTGCAGCAGCAGGTCCACCAGCGCCAGGCCGGGGCGCACGTCGCGGCCCTCCGCACTGGCGGCGGCCTTTTCCAGCCAGCGCTGCGCATCGGCAGCGCGCTGCTGGCGGCGGGCCACCTGGGCCATTTCCATCATCGCGTCCACGTTGCGGTCGTCGCGCGCGATCAGCGCGGCAAGCCGCTGGCTGGCGGCGTCGAAGCGGCCGGCCTGCACGTCCAGCCGCGCCAGGTTCACCTGCGGCGGCACCAGCCGGGGGTCGAGCTTGAGCGCCTCTTCGAACGCGGCGCGGGCGGGCTCTGTCTGGCCGTTGCGCCAGCGGGCGTTGCCCAGCAGGTTGTACAGCGCGGCCTGCCGCGGCTGCTGCTGCACCAGGCGCTCGGCCAGCGCCAGCGCCTTGGCGGGCTGGCCGTGGCCCAGGTACAGGCCGGTCAGCGCCATCGCCGCGCGGTCCTGCGTGGGGTCCTTCTTCAGCGCGGCTTCCAGCTGCGGGATGGCGGCGCGGCCCTGGCCGCTGCCCAGCAGGCTCAGGCCCAGCGCGGTGCGCACGGTCGGCGTGTCCTGCGCGGCCAGTGCGGCCTGCATCAGCTCGGCGGCCTTGCCATGCTGGCCACGCGCCATCTGGGCGCTGGCCAGCAACATCATGGCCTGGCCGTCCTGCGGCTGGGCCTGCAGCTGCGCTTCCAGCAGCACGATGGCGCGGTCGGGGTTGTTCTCGTCCAGGTAGATCTGCGCCAGCAGCTTGGACACCGGGCTGTTGCCCTGTTGGCGCTGCAGCAGCTCCAGGTAGGGCTTGGCCTTTTCGCGCTCGTTCAGCCCGAAGTGGGCCAGGCCGTTGAGCATCAGCACCTGCGGCCGGTAGCGGATGTAGTCCATCGGCACCGGGTCGATCAGGTTGGTGACCTGGCGCAGCGCGGCCTGGGCGGCCGCGGCGTCGCCCTTGCGCTCGGCCAGCAGCGCCTTCAGGTAGGCGCCCCGCGGCTCGCGCGGCGACAGCCGCTGCAGCTCGGCCACGTCGGCGGCGGCCTCGGCGTCGCGCTGCTGGTCGAGGCGGATGCCGATGCGGGCCACGCGCGCTTCCAGGTGGCCGGGATCGGCGCGCAGCGCGGCGTCATACGCGGCCAGCGCACCGGCCAGCTGGCCTTGCACGTGCAGCACCGCGCCCTTCTGGTAGTGGGCGGCGGCCTTGTCGGGCGCCAGGGCCAGCGCCCTGTCGGCGGCGGTGGTGGCCTCGGCCAGCTGGCGGGCGCGCAGGCGGATGGGCACCTCGGCCAGCCAGCTGTCGGCACCGGGGTCCAGCGTGCGCGACTGCTGGATGGTCTGCAGCGCCTGCGCCGCGTCGCCCAGGTCGGCCTGCGCCGCCGAGCGCAGCAGCAGCAGCAGCGAAGCCTGGGTGGCCGTGGGCAGGCCTTCCGGCGCCAGTCGGGGCTGGCGCAGCAGGTCGGCCTGCTTGCCCTGGGCCAGCAGCGCCTGCGCCAGCGGCAGCGCCACTTCGGCGCGGTCCACACCCAGGCGCAGGGCTTCGGTCAGCGACACCTCGGCGCCCGCCGCGTCGCCCTGGGCCAGCAGGGCCTGGCCCAGCAGCAGCTGCACCGGCAGCTGGTTGCGGTCAATTTGCAGCGCGTTCTTCAGCTGCAGCACCGCGCCGGCGTAGTCGCGCTTGTTGTAGCGGGCCAGCGCGTCTTCGTAGTAGCGGGCCGACTCACCCGGCGCGCCCGCGCTGCGGGTGCTGGCGGCGGCGGCCGTCTGCGGCGACAGCAGGGCCAGCGGCCCGGCCATCGACAGGCTCAAGGGCAGCGCCAGCGCCAGTGCGGACCAGCGGACGCTGCGAGGGCGGTGGGGGGTACTGCGGGGAGTACGGCGGGGGGAACTGCAGGGCATGCACAAATCGTAACGACGGGTTACCCCCTTCGGAGGGACCCACCCCCCGGAAGCAACGGTGCGGCGTGCACTATTCCAGGCCACCCCCTTCAACCCCGGGGGCTCCTAAAATGCCGGAGATGGCAAATCCAGAGTTCCGCTGCACCGTCAAGCTCCAGTACCTGCCCGAGCAGTCCCAGGATGGGCAGCACGCCTTCGCGTACACGATCACCATCGTGAACAGCGGCGACGTGGCCGCGCAGCTGGTGGCCCGGCACTGGGTGATCACCGATGCCCATGGCCACACCGAAGAGGTGCGCGGCCTGGCCGTGGTGGGCAAGCAGCCGCTGCTGGCCCCGGGGCAGAGCTTCGAATACACCAGCTGGACCCGCATCCCGACCGCGCAGGGCACCATGCGCGGCACCTTCTTCTGCATGACCGAGCAGGCCTGGCCGTTCGAGGCCGAAATCCCGGAATTCATGCTGGCGCAGCCGCAGCAACTTCACTGAGCCGGGCCCGCACACCGTGTCGGCCGCCAAACCCACGATCGCCTGGGACCTGACGGCGTTGCTCAACGCCGCCGACGGACGGGCCGCCCAGCCCGAACGCCACATGTGGCTGGTGCGCCTGATGGAGTGGCTGCGCCATGTGCCCACCCGGCGCGAGGCCGCGGTCGCCACCGATGGCGCCGGCCCCGCCCGCCCCGAGCGCAGCACGCCCATGGCGGTGCTGCGCCTGCGCCACCTGCTGCGCGTGCTCGACCAGAGCCCCGAGCACAAGGCCCGGGTGCAGGCCATGTTCCACGGTTTCTGGCGCGAGATCGATGCCGTGGCGCTGCTGGCCGACTTCGGCTTTTCCAACCGCATGGCGCTGCGCAGCGAGCTGTGGCAGCGGCTGCGCACCGAGGTGCTGCCCGGCTCACCCGCCACGCGCGACTTGGCAGCGCTGTTTCCGCTGCTGTTCCGCGGCGGCGATGCGGCCTGGATCGAGCGGCTGGACAACGACCTGCTGGACCGCATCGCCGAGCTGGTGGTGCCGCGCGAGCCTGCCGAGGTGCTGCCCCAGGGCGTGGACGCCGCCGCCACGCTGACCGCCGGCCACCGGCCCGATGCCTGGCGGCAGACGCTGCTGGACGCCATCTCCATCCTGGTCAGTGCGGTGCAGGCGGCCGGCTTTTCGCCGCCGCTGCGCCAGCGCATGAGCCAGGCGCTGCTGGCGTCCGAGCCGTTCCGCCAGCTGCCCCTGGCGGCCGAGCAGGTGCGCAGCGCGGTGCTCAGCGGCGAGCGCGAGGTCTCGCTGCAGGCCACGGTGTACCTGCGGGCGCTGCTGGACACCTGCCGGCGCGCCACCGACAGCATCGTCGACCACCTGGAGGAATACGGCGTCTCGGTGGACATCGTGTTCGAGATCGACCAGCTGCACGAGCGCTGCCAGCGGGTGGAGCAGCTGCTGGGCTGCGTGCTGTCGGAGCAGCCGGCCGCCGACGTGCGCCACCTGATGGTGACGCTGGTGCAGGTGGCCGGCCGCCGCCGCGGCCTGCGCAACCTGATGGCGCGGCACTACTCGCAGCTGGCGCGCCAGGTGGCCGAGCGCAGCGCCGAGACCGGCGACCACTACATCACCCGCACCCGCAGCCAGTACGCCGACATGCTGCGCCGCGCGGCCGGCGGCGGGCTGGTGATCGCCGGCACCACCTACGTCAAGTTCGGCGTGGTGGCGCTGGGGCTGTCGGCCTTCTGGGGCGGCTTCTGGGCCGGGGCCAACTACGCGCTGAGCTTCGTGCTCATCATGCTGCTGCACTGGACGGTGGCCACCAAGCAGCCCGCGATGACCGCGCCCGCCATGGCCGCCAAGCTGGCGGAGGTGCGCAGCGCCGCCAGCACCCGCGGCGAGGCCGACGACGTGGCGGCGGTGGAAGCCTTCGTCGACCAGGTGGCGCACCTGATCCGCTCGCAGGTGGCCGGCATCGTCGGCAACCTGGCGGTGTGCGCGCCGGTGGTGCTGGCGGTGCAGTACGGCTGCCAGCTGGCCTTCGGCCGCCCGCTGGTGGGCGAGCAGGAGGCCGACCACGTGCTGCACTCGCTCACGTTGCTGGGCCCCACGCCGCTGTACGCCGCCTTCACCGGCGTGCTGCTGTTCGCCAGCTCGTTGATCGCCGGCTGGACCGAAAACTGGTTCGTCTTCCACCGGCTCGATGGCGCCATCGCCTGGAACCCGCGCATCGTCGCGCGGCTGGGGCCGGCGCGGGCGCAGCGCTGGGCCAACTGGTGGCGGCACAACATCTCGGGCCTGGCGGCCAATGTGTCGCTGGGCATGATGCTGGGCGTGGTGCCGGTGGTGGCCGCCTTCTTCGGCCTGCCCATCGAGGTGCGCCACGTCACGCTGTCCACCGGCCAGCTGGCCGCGGCGGTGGGTGCGCAGGGCGCCTCGCTGCTGTCCACGGGCCCCTTCTGGTGGTGCGTGGCCGGCATCGTGCTCACCGGCATGCTCAACCTCACGGTCAGCTTCTGGCTGGCCTTCAAGGTGGCGATGCGCTCGCGCGGCATCCGCGTGCGTGAGCGCAAGCACATCTACGCGGCCATCCGGCGCCGGCTGGTCACCCAGCCGCTGAGCTTCCTGGTGCCGCCAAAATCATGAGCTGAGGGTCAGCGCTCGTCCCGGTCGTCGCGCCGCTCGCCCTTGCGCCGGCCCGAGAACATGGTCCACCAGACGATGAAGATGAGAACGGCCAGCGCACCCAGCGCTTCCAGCAGTAATAGCCACATGCAGCGAGCTTACCGAACCCTCCGCGCCGCCCTGGCCGCCACCGCCGCCGCGCTGCTGGCGGCCTGCGGCACCACGCCCCTGCCGCCCGACGAGCCGGCCCGCCCCGCACCCGCGCCCAGCAGCCCGGTCGCGGTCGCCACCGCGCCTTCGGTGCCGGCGCCGGCCAGCTGGCCGCCGGGCACGCTGGAGCGGCCCAACGCCCGCTGGATTCCCGTCGGCTGGGCCGAATTGCCCGGCTGGGACACCGACCGCGCGGGCGACGCCTGGCGCGCCTTCCTGCGTGGCTGCGAGCGGCCGGCCGCGGGCTGGAGCCGGCTGTGCGCCGAGGCGCTGCTGGCGCCGCCGCCGCCCGACGACCTTGGCGCCCGCCAGTGGTTCATGGCCCGGCTGCAGCCCTACCGCATCGAGGCGCTGGACCGGCCCGACCCCGACGGCCTGATCACCGGCTACTTCGAGCCGCTGGTCGAAGCCAGCCGGCTGCCGCGCGGCAACTTCCGCATTCCGCTGCACCGGGCGCCGGCCGATCTGGGCCAGCGCAAGCCGTGGTGGACGCGCCAGCAGATCGACACGCTGCCGGCCGCGCAGGCGGCGCTCAAGGGCCGGGAGATCGCCTACGTGGCCGACCCGCTGGACGCGCTGGTGCTGCAGATCCAGGGCTCGGGCCGCATGCGCATCACCGAGCCCGACGGCCGGGTGCAGCTGCTGCGCGTGGCCTTTGCCGGCCACAACGACCAGCCCTACAAGTCGGTCGGCCGCTGGCTGATCGAGCAGGGCGAGCTGACGCCCGACACCGCTTCCTGGCCGGCCATCCGCGAATGGGCGCGGCGCAACCCGCGCCGGGTCAACGAGATGCTGTGGAGCAACCCGCGCACCGTGTTCTTCCGCGAAGAGCCGCTGCCCGACCCCAGCGCCGGCCCGCGCGGCGCGCAAGGCGTGCCGCTGACGCCCGAGCGCTCCATCGCGGTGGACCCGCGCAGCGTGCCCTACGGCACCCCGGTGTGGCTGGACACCACCGAGCCGTTGTCCAACACGCCGCTGCGGCGGCTGGTGCTGGCGCAGGACACCGGCACCGCCATCGTGGGTGCGGTGCGAGCCGACTACTTCTGGGGCCCGGGCGAGGTGGCCGAGCAACAGGCCGGCCGCATGAAGCAGCGGCTGCGCATGTGGGCGCTGGCGCCCAAGTGAATCAGGCGGCCGAAGCGCCGCGGCTGACCTGCTTCATCGCGCCGGCCATGGCGCTGTAGACGTCGATCCAAGCGGCGCGGGTTTCGTCGTCGAAGGCGGGGCCCAGGCCCTGCTCCAGCGTCTTGAGCAGCGCGCCGCCCACGGCTTCGTAGTCTTCGTCGCGCAGGCCCATCAGGCCGGCGTGGCGGCGGCCCAAGCCTTGCACCGCGGGCAGCAGGTCGTCGGGCGCCTGCAGCTGGCGTAACGCCTGGCCCATGGCCAGCACCAGCTGCTCGCCGGGTTCTCCGGCCTCGCTGTGCAGCAGGGTGTGCAGCGTGGGCGCGGCCTGCACCAGGTTCTCGCGGAACAGCGCCGCCGCCTGCGGAGCCATCGGCTCCACCAGATCGAAGCTTTCGTTGACCAGCTGGATCGTGTAGTCGTTCATGGC
>NZ_CAXFDV010000047.1:0-1724 GCF_964001545.1 uncultured Aquincola sp. | reverse complement strand
TCGCCGCCCTGCCCCTGTCCGTCCAGCTCCACGTCGCCGCCGCCGTCGGCGCCCTGCTGCTGGGCCCGGTGGCCCTGTGGTCGCGCAAGGGCTCCCCCGTGCACCGCAGCGCCGGCTATGTGTGGGTGGGCCTGATGCTCAGCGCCGCCGTCACCAGCCTCTTCATCCGCGACTTCCGGCTGCCCAACATCGCGGGCTACACGCCCATCCACCTGGTGACGGTGCTCACCTTCGTGGGCGTGGGCACAGGCATCACAGCGGCGGTGCAGCGCCGCATCGGCGTGCACCAGCGGGCCATGCGCCGCACCTACATCGGCGGCTGCCTGGTGGCCGGCGCCTTCGCGCTGGCGCCCAGCCGCTTCCTCGGCCACTGGCTGTGGGTGCAGACCCTGGGCTGGGCATGACCACAATGCAGTCCATGCCTGCCCTGCCCGCCGCACGCTTTTACTCGCCGAACCGGCTGCTGACGATCCTGGTCTTCAACCAGCTCTTCTGCACGCTGATCGGCCTGGCGCTGTGGCTGGCCGGCTCGCCAGGGCTGATGCTCAACATCGCGGTGTCGATGCTGATCGGCAACTCGGTGTGGCTGCTGGTGGACGGCGGGCGCTGGCTGGTGGGCCGCACGCTGATGCGCTGGACCGGCCAGGGCCTGCCCTGGCCCGGCTACCGCTGGATGCTGCCCGTCATCGGCCTGGGCGTGATCGGCGGCTATGAGCTCGGCCGCCAGCTGTCGCTGCTGCTGCTGGGGGTGCACCTGGCGCCGATGTTCAGCCGCGGCAGCACCCTGGTGATCACCGCAGTGGCCGGCCTCACCGCCACCGTGTTCTGGCATGCCACCGCGATGCTGCAGAAGCACCGCGCCGAAGCCGAATCCGCCCGCCGCCTGGCCGCCGAAACCCAGCTGCAGCTGCTGCAGTCGCAGCTGGAGCCGCACATGCTGTTCAACACCCTGGCCAACCTGCGGGTGCTGATCTCGCTGGACCCGCCGCGTGCGCAGCAGATGCTGGACCGGCTGATCGGCTTCCTGCGCTCCACCCTCGGCGCCTCGCGGGTGGAGTCGCATCCGCTGCAGGCCGAGTTCGACCGCACCGCCGACTACCTGGCGCTGATGGCCGTGCGCATGGGCCCGCGCCTGGCCTGCACGCTCGACCTGCCACCCGAGCTGGCCACGGTGGCGGTGCCGCCGCTGCTGCTGCAGCCGCTGGTGGAAAACGCCATCCAGCATGGGCTGGAGCCGCAGGTGGCCGGCGGCCGCATCGAGGTACGCGCCCGGCGCGAAGCCGACACCCTGGTGCTGACGGTGCGCGACACCGGCCGCGGCCTGCCCGATGCGGCCAACGCCACGCCCGCGCCCGGCCACGGCTTCGGCACCCAGCAGGTACGCGACCGCCTGGCCACGCTGCACGGCGCGGCCGCCAGCCTCACGCTCACCTCCGCGGCCGATGCCGAAGGCGGCGCCCTGGCCACGCTGCGGCTGCCGATGCCCACCACCCCTAGCGCTGCCATTGCCTCATGAGCCACGCCACCGCCCTGATTGCCGAAGACGAACCGCTGATCGCCGCCGCGCTGCAGGCCGACCTGCGCCAGGCCTGGCCCGGGCTGCAGCTGGTGGCCCAGGTGGGCGATGGCCTGTCGGCCGTGCAGCAGGCGCTGGCGCTGCGGCCGCGCATCTGCTTCCTCGACATCCGCATGCCGGGCATGGACGGGCTGCAGGCCGCGCAGGC
>NZ_CAXFDV010000046.1:0-4926 GCF_964001545.1 uncultured Aquincola sp. | reverse complement strand
GCCACCAAGCTGGCCTTGAAGCGGGCGCTGAACAACGAGCCGTCGGTCGAGGAGCTGATCGCCAACCGCCACACCATCAAGCACGACATGGACGATTGGTCCTGATGTCCTGATGTCGGCCCGGCGGCGGACCGGGGCGGCCCCGCTCTGCTAACGTTTCCCCATGAGCCTCTTGCCCGCCTTCGCCCTGCTGGACGACCGTGATGCCACGCCCGAGCGGCCGGTCAGCCGCTTGTACGAGGACCTGGCGCACGAGCATCGCTGCACCGACCCGGCCACGCTGGACGCCACCTGGGCCCAGGTGGAAGCCGACCAGCGCGCCGGCCTGCACGCGGTGCTGCTGGCCGACTACGAATGGGGCGCCAAGCTGCTGCGCGCAGGCCATGCGGCACTGGCGGCTGATGACGCTTCGGCGCTGCGCGTGCTGATGTTCCGCCGCCTGCGCCGCCTCTCGCGCGACGAGGTGGACGCCTGGCTGACCGAGCGTGAAGGTCAGCCCGAGCCCGGCCCGGCCGGCGTGGCCGGCCTGCAGCCCAGCGTAGCCCGCCAGGCCTTCGTCAGCGCCATCGGCCGCGTGCACGAGGCCATCCGCGCGGGTGAGACCTACCAGATCAACTACACCTACCGTCTGCACGGCCAGGCCTATGGCCATCCGCTGGCGCTGTTCCGCCGGCTGCGGCAGCGGCAGCCGGTGTCGTACGGCGCGCTCATCGTGGCGGGCGACGGCGAGGTGGTGCTGAGCTGCTCACCCGAGCTGTTCCTGCGGCATGAAGCCGGCCTGCTCACCGCCCGGCCGATGAAGGGCACCGCGCCGCGCATCGCTGTGCCCACCCGCGGCCCCGAAGGCGACAGCGAAACCGCCCGCCTGCTGCACGAAGACATCAAGAACCGCGCCGAGAACCTGATGATCGTGGACCTGCTGCGCAACGACCTCGGCCGCGTCGCGCAGACCGGCTCGGTGCGGGTGCCGGCGCTGTTCTCGATCGAGCCCTACACCACACTGTTCCAGATGACCTCCACCGTGCAGGCGCGGCCGCGGCCTGGCCTGGGCTTTGCCGAGCTGCTGCGCGCCACCTTCCCGTGCGGCAGCATCACCGGCGCGCCCAAGCACCACACCATGGAACTGATCGCCGGGCTGGAAACCACGCCGCGCGGCCTGTACTGCGGCGCCATCGGCTGGGTGGATGCGCCGGCCGCCGGTGCCACGCTGGGCGACTTCTGTTTGTCGGTGGCCATCCGCACGCTGACGCTGGGGCCTGAGCGCCGCGGCCTGCGGCCCGCGCGCCTGGGCGTGGGCGCCGGCATCGTGCTCGACAGCGTGCCCGAAGACGAATTCGAGGAGTGCCGCCTCAAGGCCCGTTTCCTGACCGGCCTGCCGCCGGGCTTCGAGCTGTTCGAGACCCTGCGCTTCGAGCCCGCCAGCGGCCTGCAACAACTCGACCGCCACCTGGCCCGTCTGCGGTCCGGCGCCGCTGCGCTGGGCTTTGCGCTGGACGAAGCGCAACTGCAAGCTGCGATCACCGCCGCGCAGCAGCTCACCGCCACCTCCCGTGTTCGTCTTGCGCTGGCGCACGACGGTCGC
The DNA here is from genome assembly GCF_964001545.1 of uncultured Aquincola sp. Lineage (NCBI taxonomy): Bacteria > Pseudomonadati > Pseudomonadota > Betaproteobacteria > Burkholderiales > Sphaerotilaceae > Aquincola > uncultured Aquincola sp. The sequence continues at coordinate 3,344 of NZ_CAXFDV010000046.1, read as the reverse complement.
GTCAGCCTGACCCACGCCCCGCTGGCCCCGCTGCCGCCCGGCCCGGCCGGCCTGCTGATCTCGCCACACCGCCTGCCCGACGCACAACCGCTGGCCGCCTTCAAGACCACGCTGCGCGCCCACTACGACCAGGGCGTGCGCGAGGCCGAAGCGGCCGGCGGCTTCGACAGCCTGTTCTTCACCCAGGACGGCCGCTTGGTGGAAGGCGGCCGCAGCTCGGTGTTCATCCAGCTGGCCGGCCACTGGTGCACACCGCCGCTGGCCGATGGCGCGCTGCCCGGCGTGATGCGCAGCGTGCTGCTGCAAGACCCGGGTTGGGCCGCCACCGAACGCACGCTCACGATGGCCGACCTGCAGGCGGCCCAGGCCATCGTGGTGTGCAACGCCTTGCGCGGTGCGCTGCCGGCGCAGCTGCTGCCGCTCGGTGGCACTGCTGAGGTCGGGACTGCAGAGGCCGGCGCTGCAGCGCCCGCTGCGCTGCAGGCTGCCTGACGCCGTCGCGCGATGCGTCTGGCGCTGTTCGACCTCGACCACACGCTGATCCCGTTCGACAGCGGCATGGCCTGGACCGGCTTCCTGGCCGGGCAGGGCGTGCTGCCGGCCGATGCGCCCGACACCTACCTGGCCTGGTGCCGGCGCTACGTGGCCGGGCAGGCCGACATCCACGACGTGCACCGCGCCACGGTGGCCCCGCTGGCGGCCTTGAGCGCACCGCAGCTGCAGGCGCTGTTGCAAGCGTTCCAGGCCGAGATGGCGCCGCGCCTGCCCGCCGACATGCGCGCCCTGGTGGCGCACCACCAGCAGCAGGGCGACCTGTGCGCCATCGTCACCGCCACCACCCGCTTGGTGGCCGAGCCGTTCGCGCGGCTCTTCGGCATCGAGCAGCTGCTGGCCACGCAGCCCACGCTGGACGCATGCGGCCTGCCCGATGGCGGCATCGAGGGCGCCCCTTGCCACGGCCCGCACAAGCCCGCCCATGTGGCGGCCTGGCTGGCGGCGCGCGGGCAGGCGTTGCAGCAGTTCGACCAGAGCTTTTTCTATTCCGATTCAGCCAGCGACCTGCCGCTGCTGGAGGCGGTGAGCCACCCGGTGGCCGTGCGGCCTGAGCCGCGCCTGCTGGCGCAGGCCCGCCTGCGCGGCTGGCCGGTGCAGGGCGTCAGCCGCGCGTCAGGCTTGTAACGCTGATCAAGATCGCCAGGGTCTGGCCGACAAATGGTCAGAAATGATGCAGCGATCTTCATGAGCAGTTCGATACCGGCCGATGGCTTTTTCACCCACCACGGCCCCTGGGCCCCCGGCGTGCGGCTGTTCCGGCGCATGCGCTTCGGCGGCAAGGCGCTGCTGGTGTCCATCGCCTTCCTGGTGCCGCTGGTGCTGCTGATGGTGTCGTACCTGAAGGGGGTGTCGGAGTCGCTGACCTTCACCCGCCAGGAGCTGGCCGGCGTGCAGCTGCTGCGCAGCATCGAGCCCTGGCTGATCGAGGTGCAGAAGCAGCGCCGCCGGGTGCTGTCCGGCGAGATGCCGCGGCCCGACATGGCGGCCATCGAGGCGCAGCTGCGCCCGGTGCAGGCGCTGGCGCAGAGCCGGCCCGAGGGCGTGGACGCCACCGCGCTGGTGGCGCAAGCCCTGCAGGCCCACCAGGTGCTGGCGCAGGCGGCCGACCAGCCGGCCCAGCTGGCGCAACGGCTGCAGGCTTACGTGGACGCGCTGCGCTCAATGCGCACCTCGGTGCTCGACGTCTCGGGCCTGTCGCTGGACCCGGAGCAGGCCACCTACTACCTGATGAACGCGGCGGCGCATGGCGCGCCGGAGCTGATCGAGAACATTTCGCGCAGCCGCGGCCTGTCGGGCGCGCTGGCCCGTGGAGGGGCCACGCCCGCGGGCGTGCGTGAGCTGTATGCGGTGTGGTTCACGGCCTCGACCGCCATCGACGGACTGCAGGACGACCTGTCTCGCGCCGCCGCTGCCGAGCCCGGCGTGCGCACCCGGCTGGATGCTGCCGCTGCGCTGCAGCCGGCCAAGGTGTTTCTCGAGGCGGCGGCCAGGCCCTGGTTCGGTGAGGCCTTCCAGGCCGAGGTGCAGGCCCTGAACCCGTCGGGCCAGGCCGCCGTGGATGCGCTGCGCAAGCTCTCGGCCGATGGCAGCGCGATGCTCGAAGCCCTGCTGCGCGCCCGCGAGGCCAAGGCGCTGCTCCAGCGCAACCTCACGCTGGCCTTCACCGCCGGCTCGCTGCTGCTGGGCCTGTACCTGTTTTATGCCTTCTACCTGGTGATGGAAGGTGGCCTGGGCGAGGTGCGCCGCCACCTCAAGGCCATGACGGCCGGCGACCTGACCACCACGCCGCGCCCCTGGGGCCGGGACGAGGCGGCGGCGTTGATGCTGACCCTGGCCGAGATGCAGACCTCGCTGCGCGGCATCGTGGGGGAGGTGCGCCATGCATCCGATGCCATCGTGCATGCCAGCAGCGAGATCGCCGATGCCTCCAGCGACTTGAGCGTGCGCAGCGAGCAGGCCGCCGCCAACCTGCAGGAATCGGCCGCCGCGATGGACGAGATCTCGGCCACGGTGCAGAACACCGCGGCCAGTGTGCAGCGCGCCGCCGACATGGCCGTGGGCAACGCCCGGACGGCCGGCGAGGGCGGCCGCTCCATCGGCGACGTGGTGCGCACCATGGGCGGGGTGCAGGCCTCGTCGCAACGCATCGGCGACATCATCGGCACCATCGACGGCATCGCTTTCCAGACCAACATCCTGGCGCTCAACGCCGCGGTGGAAGCGGCGCGGGCCGGCGAGCAGGGCCGCGGTTTTGCGGTGGTGGCCGGCGAAGTGCGCAGCCTGGCCCAGCGCAGCGCCGAGGCGGCACGCGAGATCAAGGTGTTGATCTCCGAGAGCGTGCAGCGGGTGGAAGAAGGCAGCAGCGTCGTCGGCCAGGCCGGTGAACACATGGGCGAGCTGGTGGGCGCCGCCACCCGCATGCGCGAGCTGATGACCGAGGTGCTGACCGGTACCGAGCAGCAAAGCTCTGGCGTGGCCCAGGTGGGCGTGGCGCTTCAGCAGCTCGACCAGCAGACGCAGCAGAACGCCGCGCTGGTGGAAGAAACCGCCGCCGCGGCCAGCACGCTGCGCCAGCAGGCCCAGGGACTGGCGCAGCGGGTGGCGCGCTTCAGGCTGCCGGCCTGACTCAGGCCCGGCGCGGCCTGGCGTCCGCTCAGCCCGCGCCGGCGCTGCTGCCTTGCTGCAGGAAGTGCTGGCGCACGGCGGCCGGGTCGGTGCCGGCGGCCAGCACGGCTTCCTGCAGCTGCTCGATGGTCACGCCCAAGGCCTCGCACCAGTAGCGCACCACG
>NZ_CAXFDV010000045.1:0-14865 GCF_964001545.1 uncultured Aquincola sp. | reverse complement strand
GCGGCGGTGTTGGCGCGCCGCCAGTCGAAGCTGCCCATGCGCGCCAGGTCTTGCGCGCGCGCCAGCCGGCTCTTGCTGCGCTCCAGCTCCACCCGCGTGCGCGAGGCGCGCAGCAGGTAGTGCAGCCGGCCGGCCAGCAGGCTCCACTGCGTGCTCTTGACGAAAAAGTCGGTGGCGCCGGCCTGGTAGGCGCGGGTGATGGAGGCGTCGTCGTCCAGGCCGGTCAGCATCAGCACCGGCATGTTCTCGAAGCCCGGCAGCGTGCGCAGCTCGGTGCAGGTACGGAAGCCGTCCATGCCGGGCATCAGTGCATCGAGCACGATGATGTCGGGCACCCAGTGGCTGAGCATGCCCAGCGCCTGTTCGCCGCTGCCGGCTTCGGTGATGGCAAAGCCGCGCTCGCGCAGCGCCACCGCGGTGAGCATCAGGTTGACTTCGTCGTCGTCGACCAGCAACACCTTCGGCTCGGTCAGGCTGGCCGGGTCGGCGAACGCGTGCAGCGCGCTCATGTCAGGCACGGCACGCATGGCATCTGGGAGCCGCCAGGGCCGGGCCACACAAACCTGCAACGAGGACGGTAAGGCGCAATGTCATCTAGGCGCTGGCAATGAACTTCAAACCGGTGCGCAACCGCTGGCATTCCGCCACCATGGCTTCGAGCCGGGCGGGCAACTCAGCAGTGTCGGATTCACGCACACGCCGCTCGATATCGGCGCACATGGCGGACAACTGAAGCGCCCCCACGCTGGCCGCCGACGACTTGAGCGTGTGCGCCACGTGGCGCACCACCTGCGGATCGCGGGCGCCCTGGGCGTCGTTCAGCTGCTGCAGCAGCTTGATCATGGAGCTGTCGAAGGTGCGCAGCACCCGGGGCAGCAGACCCATCTGGCCATTGGGGTCCAGCTCCCGCAGGCGGTCCAGCGAGGGCGCGTCCAGCATCGCCAGCAACTCGGCCGGCAGGTCGGCCGGCGGCACGGCACCCGCACCCGCGCCGCCGGGTTCGGCGGACGACAGCAAGGCAACCGGTTTGTACTGAGACATAAGACGACGTGTGATTCGACCGATTCGGGTACTGACTGAAGGCCCGAGCCCCGGGCATCTGCAACAGCATGTTGTGTTTCGCAGGCAGGCGCGTCAAGCACAACCGCGCTTGCCTGAACAGGAATGTTGCCACGACACGGTGCATACAATCCCTCACATGGTTGGTGGCACTCCTCACGGCGCCGAAACGTTCGCGGCGCTCGACGGCCGCGGAGGGCCGCCGCATGCGGCTCCGCCCGGCATGCGGGGCGCCACTGCGCAAGCCCTGGCGGCGTTGCTGCTGCCCGCCAGCGTGCTGGCCCAGGGCCAGCCGTCGGCCGAATCGGGCGCCGTCAACGGCCCGTGGTGGCTGTGGGCGGCCAGCCCCCTGGGCTTGGCCGCCGCCGGGCTCGCCGGCTGGCTGCTGGGGCGCCGCCGCGGTGAACGGGCGCTGCGCGACGCCCGCACCGAGCTGCAACAGCTGCAGCAGACCCTGGACACCTGGCAATGGCAGACCGATGCGCAGCACCGGCTGGTGCAACTGCGACCGCCCTGCCAGGCGCCGGCCGCCGACTGGCAGGCCACCGCGCATGAACCGCTGTGGCAGCGCTTTGCCAGCCGCAGCCAGCCCGGCCTGCTGCAGGCCAAGCTGCAGGCCCACAGCCCGCTGGACGACGCGGTCGAGCGGCCCGACGGCAGCCGCTGGTGGCTGCGCGGCCTGCCCCGCTTCGATGGCGAGGGCCGCTTTGCCGGCCACACGGGCACCGCCCGCCTGATGGACGAGCTGTTGGCTTTGCACGACGACCGCGCCGCGCTGGACGCCCTGCTGCCCGCCCTGCCCGGCCCGGCCTGGATCTGCCAGCCCGCGGCCGATGGCCAGCTGGCGGTGCGCCGCTGCAATGAAGCGGCACTGCGCTTCGGCGGCGCGCCCGGCGAGACCTGGCCCACGCTGCTGTCCGCCTTGCCGCGCGACCTGGCACTGGCCGTGGCGGCGCTGCAGCCGGGCGCAGGCACCGTGCACGACGACTGGCAGCTGCAGCTGCTGCCCCTGGGCCGCGAAGCCGATGGCCGGCTGCTGTGGATGCTGCCGATGGGCAGCGCCGCGCCCGAAGCCAGCGAGGCCGACAGCGCCTCCTTCAGTTACACCGTCTCGCACGACCTGCGGGCGCCGGTGCGGGTGGTCGAGGGCTTCACCCGCATCCTGAAGGAGGACTACGGCCGCCTGCTGGACCGCGTGGGCAACGACCACCTGGACCGCGTGCTGGGCGCTGCCGCCCGCATGAACGCGATGATCGACGCGTTGCTGGGCCTGGCGCAGCTGAGCAGCCAGCCGCTGGCGCGCCAGCCGGTGAACCTCTCGCAGCTGGCGGGCTACGTGATCGACGACCTGCGCCGCCAGCAGCCGCAGCGCCAGGTGGAGGTGCACATCCAGCCCGGCCTGCAGGCCCATGGCGACCCGACGCTGCTGCGCCTGGTGCTGGAGAACCTGCTGGGCAACGCCTGGAAGTACAGCGGCCAGCGCGAGCAGGCCGAGATCGTGTTTGCCACCGACCTGCAAAGCGGCCGCGAAGCCTTCGTGGTGCGCGACAACGGCGCCGGCTTCGACATGCGCTTTGCCGACCGCCTGTTCAACGTGTTCCAGCGCCTGCACAGCGCCAACGACTTCCCCGGCACCGGCGTCGGCCTGGCCTCGGTGCGCCGCATCGTCCGCCGCCACGGCGGCGACGTGTGGGCCGAATCCGAAATCGGCCAGGGGGCGCGGTTTTACTTCACGCTCGCGAGTTAGTTAGATGCTGAACTCGCTCGCCGGCCCGGCGAGCAGTTCCACGGCTTCCACCAGGCGCTGGGCGAGTTGTTCGGGGGGGCGGCGTTCGGCCTGGGCCTGGCGGCGCAGGCGGTCCAGGGCCTGGCCGCGGGTGAGCGAGTAGCGGTGCATCAGCACGCCGGTGGCCAGGGCCACCACGTCGGCCAGCGGATCGGCCGGGCCCGTGGGTGCGGCAGCGCCCGGCACCGCGGCGGCGCCGCCACGCAGGCGGGCGAAGGCGGTTTCCACGGTGGGCAGGATCTGCCCGATGTCCAGCGGCTTGACCAGGTAGGCCACCGCGCCCAGCTCGGCCACCTGCTGCGCGGTCTGCGCATCCGAAAAAGCCGAGAGGAACATGAACGGCACCTGGCAGTACTCGCGCAGGTAGGCGGCCACGTCGAAGCCGCTCTTGCCTTCCATGCGGATGTCCAGCAGCGCCAGATCAGGGCGGTGCTGGCGCGCCAGCAGGATGGCGTCGTCGCCGTTGTCGGCGTCTATCACGTCGTAGCCCGCCTGCGTCAGCCCATGGGCCACCGTGGCCAGCACCAGCCGGTCGTCGTCGACGACCAGGATCTTGCCTTTGGAAGTGTCGGTGCTGACAGCGGACGCCATGCGTTGATTGTCACCCAAGCCACTGCACGCCCGGCGGCACCAGCGTGACCGTGGCCACCACGCTCAGCCCATGGGCATCGGCCCCCGGCTGCAGCGTGAGCGTGGCGCTGCGGCGGGGCAGCAGTGCCCGCACCAGGCCCAGGCCCGAGACGCCGCCCGGCACCCGCGCCAGGTCGAAGCCCGACGGCAGCTGGCCGCGGTTGACCACCTCGATGGCCACCTGCGTGGCCGTGGCCACCAGGGTGCAGCGCACCTCGCCGTCGCGGCTGTGCTTGACGGCATTGGTCAGCAGCTCGTTGACGGTCAGCGCCAGCGGAATGCTCTCGGCCTCGGGCAGCGCCCAGGCTTCGGGCGCCGGGCCCTGGGTGCTGAAGACGATGGTGCGGCCGAACATGCGCTGCACCGAGCCGGTGATGGACTCCAGCACGCTCTTGATGCGCAGCGGCCCGCCCGCGCCCACCTGCAGCCCGTACACATGGGCGATGGCCTGCACCTGGCCGATGGCCTCGGCGATCACCGGCGCCACCTCGGGCCGGCGCAGCGCCACCTGCTGCATCAGGCCCGCTACGCCCTGCAGGTTGTTCTTGATGCGGTGGTGCACTTCCTTGACCAGCATCTCGCGTTGGGCGATGGCGGCCTCGAAGCGGGCGGCTTCGGCGGCGCGCTGCTCGGTCACGTCGCTGGCCACCATCAGCAGCTGCTCGGGCTCGGCGTCGGGTGTGGCGGCGATGGTGACGTAGCGGGTGTCCCAGCTGCGCTGCGAGCCGTCGGCACCCGGCAGGCGGTATTCGCGGCGGGTGACCTCGGTGCGCTGCAGCGCCTCGGCCATGTCGGCGCCCACCTGCGCGGCCACCTCGGGTGCCAGCAGCGCCGGCAGGCCCTCGCCCACCGCGGCTTCCAGCGGCCGGCCGAAGAAGCTGGCCGCCATCTGGTTGAGCTGCAGCACCCGCAGCGTGCGGGCATCGTGCAGCGCAATCGCCAGCGGCGCCGTCTCGATGATGCGCTGCAGCCGCGACTGGGCGCGGGCGATGCGTTGCTCGGCCTCGCGCCGGCGCTCGATGTCCAGCAGCGCAAAGGTGAGCTGGCGGCCGCTGGCCCCGTCGGCACCGGTGGCCACCACGTTGCCCACCACCAGGAATTCGCGGCCGTCGCGCGCGCACAGCAGGCACTCGAAGGACTCGGCCTGGCCGTCCTGCAGCGCATGCAGGTAATGGGTGCGGCGGAAGGGGTGGTGCTCGTCGTCGGTGGCCACCACGGCGATGGGCTGACCATAGAAGTCGGCCAGCTCGCCGCCGAACATGCGGCGGGCCGAGCGGTTCATCCACTCGATGCCGGCCGGCCCCACGGTGACGATGCCCACCAGCACCGAATCAAGGATGGCGCGGGTGCGGTCGGCCTGGCGCACCAGCAGCTTGCGGGCGCGGTGGCGCTCATCGACGTTGACGAAGCTGCAGATCATGCCGGCCGAGGGATCGGCCGGATCGACCAGGCGCAGGCTGGCCTGCACCCAGAGCAGCGAGCCGTCCTTGCGGCGCAGGCGCCGCTCGCCCACGTGGCGGCCTTGCTCGTCCAGCTGCAGCAGGTCGTGGCTGCGGTACTGCAGCCAGGCGCTGTGGTCTTCGAACAGCTCGGCCTGGTCCAGCACCGCCAGCTCCTGCGGGGTGTAGCCGCTGAGCGCCGCAAAGGCTTCATTGGCGCGCTCGATGCGGTCGCCGCGCAGCCAGGCAATGCCTACTTCAGACAAGCTGAACATCAGCTCACGCTCGTTGAGCAGCGTCTCCAGCTCGGCCTGCTGCGACTTCAGGCGCGAGATGTCGGTGAGCACGGCCACCACCTCGGCCGCCTCGCCGTCATCGGCGCCGGTGGCATCGGCCCGCCGCACCGACAGCGAATACCAGGCCGCCACCTGGGTCAGCGGATGCACCAGCCGGAATTCGGTCTCGAAAGCCTGGCTGTCCTGCAGCGCGGCTTCCATGCCCAGCAGCAGCGGCTGCAGCGCGGCATGGGCGGCGAACAACTCCGACAGCGTGAGCCCCGCGGCGCGGCCACCGGCCAGGCCCAGCATGCGCTCGAAGCGCTGGTTGCAGCGCACCAGCACCGTGCCGCGCAGGTAGGCGATGCCGGCACTGGTGCCGTCGAGGATGGTGGTGAGTTCACGCAGCAGCTCTTCATTGCGGCGCTCGGCCTGCTGCTGCTCGGTCACGTCCAGCGTCACCACCGAGGTGGTGTTGCGGCCCGACCCGAGCTGACCCGGCTGCACCCGCGTGAGCAGCCAGCGCAGGCCCAGCTCGGGGTGGCGCACCGCATAGCGCACCTCGGCGCCTTCGCCGCGCTTGAGGGCGCGCTGCAGCCGCTCATAGTCGGGCAGCGAGCCAGGCTCCACCAAATCGCGCGAGATGCCTTGCAGCGCCGCATCGCCGCGCGGCTTGCCGCTGGCCTTGCTGCCGGTGCGCGGCAGCCACCCGCGTGAGGGCTCGAAGGTGGCCACGCCCACGCCGGCGGTGTTCATCAGCGCGCCGATTTCCAGCTGCGCCAGGTCGCGTTCGTCTTCGGCGCTGCGGTCTTCGATCACCGCCAGGTAGCGGCGGTGGCCGGGCGAAGGCTCGATGGCGCGCACCCGGGCGCGCAGCTGGCGCCGCCGGCCCTGGCCGTCGGCCAGGCTGCCCCAGCGCTCGATGGCCGCGGCCTGCGGCTGCAGCGCCGGGTCGGGGCCGGCCTCGGTCCAGCCCAGCAGCGCGCACAGGCCGGGATCGGCATCGGGCAGGGCCACGGGCACACGGCCCACCAGCGCCTCGAAGGCGGGGTTGCTGCGCACCAGCAGGCCATGACCGTCGAACATCAGCATGCCCACGGGGCTGAGGGCGAACCACTGCTCCAGCTCGCGCAATGAGCGGTCGACCTGCTCGCGCGCATGGTGCTCGGCCGTCACGTCCTGCAGCACGCTCAGCTGCAGCGGGCGGCCCAGCGCATCGGTGATGCGGCTGTCGGCCGCGCGGTACCAGCGCTCATGGCCGGCGCCATCGACGATGCGGCGTTCCAGCAGCTTGTGGCCGCTGCCGGGCACGGCGGCTTCGGACTCGGTGGCGGCCTGCTGCAGCACGCGGTCTTCGTCGGGCATCAGCTCGGCCGGGTCGCGGCCCAGCAGCTCGCTGCGGCTGCGGCCGGCAAAGGCCACGTAGGCGTCGTTCACCGCCACCAGCCGGTGCCGCAGATCTTGCAGCGTGACGGGAAAGGCCGAGCGCCAGAAGCTGACCAGCAGCGGCCCGAAGGCGCCATGGGCCAGGCTGGCGGGCAGTTCGTTCTCGGGCGGGCGCGGCGTGGACTGGGCGGGGACGACAGAAGGCATGCAGCAAACCCGGTGTGCGCTCCGTTCAGGTCAATCGAGTTGCTGGGCGGCGGCCAGCGCCTGCAGCGCAGCGCGGTTGACCACTTCCACGCTCACCATCAGCCGCTCGGCGGCGTCGCGCAGGTCGAACAGCGATTCCTGTTCCACCGCGCGGGCCACGTCCAGGTAGGGCTGGTAAGGGCCGGTGCCGCCGGCCAGCGCCTGCGACACGCCATCGGGCACGGGAATCGTGCGCATCAGCGCGTCGAAGGGCTGCTTCATCATGCGGTCGAGCAGCGAGAACACGCCACAGATGAAGATCTCGCCACGCATCTCGTCGTCGCCCTGGCGGCTGGCCAGCTCTTCCATCAGCAGGCCGCGGCGCACGGCCGCGAACATCACCGGCCGCATGTCGTGGTCCTTGCTGGCCGAGACCAGCAGCAGCGCCAGCCAGCGCTTCAGGCGCTGGTAGCCCAGCATCATGATGGCGTGGCGGAACGAGCCGATCTCCACCCGCAGGCCGAAGGCCGGCGAGTTGATGTAGCGCATCAGCTTGAAAGCCAGCGCCGGGTCGAGCTTGAGCGAGGCTTCCAGCCGCTCCACCGGCTCTTGCTGGTCCACCCGGCGGATGAGTTCGACGATGGTGGCCAGGTCGGGCTGGGTGGCGGCCTTGGCGCCCGCGGGCTCCACCGGGTCGTCGAAGGGCCAGCCCAGGGCGCCGGCCGCGCCCGCCTTGAGCGCCGCATTCAGCGCGCCCACGGTGCGCACGCCGGCCACCAGCGGCGGCTGGGCCAGGCGCAGGCCGGGCAGGTGCGGGTCGTCGCCTTCGACGATGGCCTGCTGGAAGCAGCCCAGCACCTGCGGCGCCAGCTCACGCACCGGCCGACCTTTAATGAGCAAGGTGGCGCCTGCCTGGCGGGCGGCCAGCAGGGCTGGGCCATGCGCCTCGTCGGCCGCCATGAAGGCCGGCACCTCGATGGCCAGGTGCGCGGGCGGCGCCGCGTTGAGCACCGCGGCCAGCAGGGGCTCGCTGGCGATGTTGAGCAGCACGCGCCCACCCGGGCCCGGCCACACCGCGGCCACGGCCTGCAGCAGCTCGGTCGCATCGGGCCGCACATCGGGCCGCTGCGGAAACACCGTCAACCGGGTGCCGGTGACGTTGCGCTGCGCATCGATGAGCGGCGAGTAACCCAGGGCCACCTGGCCCAGGACGGCATGGTCCATCATCAGCTTGCTTTACGAGAGGTACTGGAACAGCGACAACTTCTGCACCGACGAGTACGTCTGCAGCGAGGCACTGTAGCCGGTCTCCTGGTTCTTGAAGTCGGAAATGGCTTGCGCCAGGTCGAGGTCGACCGCGTTGCTGCGGGCCGTTTCGCCAAACAGCTTGACGGCGCCCACCCGGTTTTCCACCGCATCGGCCAGGTTGAGCGACTCGCCCACCGCCGCGCGCAGGCCCTGCAGCCCGCCGGCCACCGAATCGAGGTCGCGCAGCGCGGTCTGGGTGCTTTGCGTGACCTGGGCGCCGGTGCGCCGCGGCGTGTTCAGCTCGGCGATGGTGCGGTCGAGCACGCCGAACACGTCGAGCGTGCGGGTGGAGGGCACGATGTCGAAACGGTCGCCCACCTGCGGCGAGCCACCGATGTTGAAGGACATGCCGTCCACCTCGATGGCCTTGCCCTCCTTGTAGGGGCCCGACGTGAGCAAGGTGCCGCCGCTGTCGCGCACCTCGTAGCTGGTGACGCCCGCGGTCTGTGTGAAGCCCACCGAATAGCTGCCGCCGGTGAGCGCCGAAGGATTGGTCACCGCGCCGGCGTCGATCCAGGCGGTGGTGCTGCTGGTGGCGCGGGTCTCGAACACGCCGTTGCCGGTGGGCGCATGCAACCAGGCGTCGGCCCCGTCGATGGTCAGCGGCAGGGCTTCGTCGCTGGCCACGTCCACCTGGCCGGCCGCACCGCGGAACTGCACGCCGGTGGCGGTGTCGATGAAGGGCGGCTGGCTGGCGCCCTGGCCCGAGAACAGGTAGCCGCCAGCGCCGTCGGACCGGTTGGCCACGTTGAACAGCTGCTTGCGGATCTCGGTGAGCTTTTGCGCCTGGGTGGCGCGCTCGGCGTCGCTGAAGCTGCCGTTGCCGGCGGCCACCATCGCCTCGCGCGCCTGCTGCAGCAACTCGGTGGCATCGCCGACCGCGTTTTCGGTCAGGGTCATCGCGTTGCGGCTGGCTTCCAGCGCACGCTGGTTGGCATCGGACCGGTTGACGATGGCCAGCGCCCGCTCGGCGCGGCCGGCAGCGGCCGGGTCGTCGCTGGCCTTTTCCACCCGCTTGCCCGAGGTCATGCGGCCATTGGCCTCGTTCAGCTCGGTCTGGCGCTTCTGCAGGTTGGACAGGCTGGTGGCGTACGAAAAGGCGGTGGTGACTCTCATGCAATCGCTCCGTCAATGGCGGCGGTGGCGCTCAGGCGCCCGCGGCGCGCAGCAGCGTGTCGAACACCTGCTGCGCCGTGCTCAAGATCTTGGCGGCGGCCTGGTAGCTCTGCTGGAACTGCATCAGCTGCGCCGCCTCTTCGTCCAGGTTCACGCCGGTCTTGGAGGCCAGCTGTTGCGCCATCGTCGTGGCCACCACCGACGAGATCTGCGAAGAGGCCTTGGCGCCCTGCACCGCCACGCCCACGCTGCTCATCAGGCTGGCATAGGCGTCGGTGATGTTGCTGCCGCCGGCCGGCGTGGCGCCGTTCAGGCGCTGGCCCACCAGCTTCTCGTCGCGCAGCGCGGCCATGGCCAGTGCATTGCCGTTGTTGCTGGCCGGAAACTCCGTCGGCCCCACCGTGATCACATCGCCGTTGGTGGGCACGCCCTTGAGCTGCAGCTCGAAGCCGTTGAGCGCGATGGGCTGGTTGGCCTGCCAGGTGCCGGTGCCGGTGGTGGTGGTGCTGGTGGCGGGGTCGAACATCGACCAGCTGTAGTCCACGCCGCTGCCGTTGACCGCGCCGAAGCTGAAGGTGGCCGTGGCCGCGGGGTTGATGCTGTGGTCCACCACCGTCAGCGCATCGACCTTGGCCGTGCCCTTGTTGTTCACGTTGACGGTGGCGGCCACCGGCGAAGCGGCGGCCACGCCCTTGGGGTCGCTCAGCACCGTCTTCATGTCGTTGGCGGTGCGGGTCACGGGCTGCAGCAGGAAGCGGTCGGTGGCCGCCGGCGAGCCGGTGACGTTGACCGTCATGCCGTCCACCGTGTCGCCGTTGTTGATGCTGCGCACCAGGCCATCGGCGCGCCGCGTCAGCAGGTACTTGCCGGCGTTGGCGGGGTCGGCGGTCAGGTCGTATTCACTGGCTTCCAGCTGGCTGGCATCGGTGACCGTGAGCGCCACGTTGCCCAGGAAGTTGCCCGCCGCGTCCTTGGCATTGGTGCTGGCATTGCCCGCCGTGGGGCCGCCGACCGCGAAGATGGGCGCGCCGCTGCCCGGCGGGTTGCGCAGGTCCAGGCCCAGGCTCTGCTGGTCGTTCACGCGGGCCGACAGGGCCGCCGCCATCTGGCCCAGCCCGGTGCGCGCGCTCACCAGGTCGCTGTTCTGAAAGCGCAGCAAGCCGGCGATGTCGCCGCCGGTGAAGGTGTCCTGCGACAGCAGCCGCAGGCCGCCGCCTGCTTCCATGATGCCCACGGCCGAGCGCGAAGAGTCCATGGGGTCGGAAGCCACCGCCAGGTCGGTGGCCTGGTTGCCCAGCACCAGCCGCTGGCCGCCGGCCATGAACACGCCCAGCGTGCCGTCTTCGGCCGGCAGCGTGGTCACCTGCACGAACTGGCTGAGCTGCGAGATGAGCTGGTCGCGCTGGTCCAGCAGGTCGTTGGCGGTGTGGCCCACGCCGTTGACCTTGGCGATCTCCTGGTTCACCCGCGCGATGTTGCCGGTGAGCTGGTTGACGGTGTCAACCGATGTCTTCAGGTCGGCGGTGACGCCGGCCTGCAGCGTGTCCAGCTGCACGCCGGCATTGGCAAAGCGGCTGGCCAGCTCGGTGGCGCGCGACAGCACCACCTGCCGGGCCGACAGGTCCTGCGGCGTGCTGGCCAGGTCGACCATGGCATTGAGAAACTGGCTGGCCGCATGGCCGATGCCGTCCTCGCCGGTGGGAAACACGTTTTCCAGGCCCTGCAGCTGCGCCAGGCGGGTGGCATCCATCGCGGCGGTGGCCTTGGTGGTGGCCGATTCGGCGGTCAGGAACTTGTCGGCCGACCGGGTGACGGTGACCACGTTCACGCCCTTGCCGAAGAAGCCGGCACCGCTGAACTGGCCCTTGCTGGTCTCCAGCAGCACGTCCTGGCGCGAATAGCCGGTGACGTTGGCGTTGGAGATGTTGTTGCTGATGGTCTGCAGCTTGGCGTAGTTGGCGCTCAGCGCCCGCGTGCCGATGGAAAGCAGTGCGGTTCCCATGGTGCTGGTGCCTTCAGGTGTTCACGCGCTGCAGGCGCAGCGTCGTGTTGATCACGCGGCCCAGCTTTTCGGCGTACTGCGGGTCGGTGGCGTAGCCGGCCTTTTGCAGGCTGTTGGCAAAGCCCTGGGCATTGCCGCCGCTGGCCACCACGTTCTGGTAGCGCGGGCTTTCCTTCATCAGCTTGGCATAGTCGTTGAAGGCCTCTTCGTAGCTGGAATAGGCGCGGAAGCTGGCCTTGACCTTGGTGGACTTGCCGTTGACGAACTCGGTGGTGGTGATCTCGGTGGTGGGCCCCTTCCAGTTGCTGCCGGCCTTGATGCCGAACAAGTTGAAGGAGTTGGAGCCGTCGGCCATCTTGATCTCCTTCTTGCCCCAGCCGGTTTCCAGCGCGGCCTGCGAGATCATGAAGGCGGCGGGAATGCCCGTGCTGGCCTCCACCGCCTTGGCATCGGCCGTCACCCGGTCCACGAACTCCTGCGCGCTGGCGGGCGGGCGCAGCGGCGTGCGCTGCACCGTGGGCGAGCCGGCCGCCACCACCGGCGCGGTGCCGTAGGCGGCCACCGCCGCGGCCCGCGTGGGACCCAGGCCGGCGTTGACCGACGACTCGGTGGACTGCACGCCCATCTGCCGCTCGATCTGCTTGGCGATCACGTCGGCCAGGCCGCCGCGCAGCCCGCTCAGCTGCTTGGCGTACTGCGAGTCGAGCATCTCGGTGCCCATCTGGGTGCCGCTGTTTTCCAGCATGCCCGACTGCATGGTGGAGTTGCGCATGTTCTTCATCAGCTCCTGCATGAACAGGGCCTCGAACTGCTTGGCCGCTTCACGCGTGGCCGACTTGGGATCGGTGGCGGCCTGGTTGCGCAGCGTGGCCAGCGAGGCCGGGTCGGTGCTGAGGCCGGCGGAAGAGGTCGGGATCATCAAACGCGCTCCGTCAGATCACTTCAAGCTCGGCGTTCAGGGCGCCGGCCGATTTCATGGCCTGCAGGATGGCCAGCAGGTCTTGCGGCGTGGCGCCCAGCGCGTTCAGGGCCTTGACCACGTCGGCCAGCTTGGTGCCGGCCGGCATCTGCACCAGGGCGCCGCCCTGCTGCGTGATGGCGATGTCGCTCTTTTGCCCGGCCACTGTCTCGCCCTGGCTGAAGGGCGCAGGCTGGCTGACCACCGGCGTGCTGTTGATGGTGACCGACAGGCTGCCGTGCGCCACCGCGCAGGCCGACAGCGTCACCGCCTCGTTCATCACGATGGAGCCGGTGCGGGCATTGAGCACCACCTTGGCGGCCGGCTTGGCCAGGTCGAACGAGAGGTTCTCGATGTCGGCCAGGAAGGACACGCGGGCATTGGCTTCGGGCGGCGTGCGCACGCGCACCACGCGGCCGTCCAGCGCCTGGGCGGTGCCTTCACCCTTGGCCTTGTTGATCGTCTTGGCCACCTCGCGCGCGGTGGCGAAGTCCACGCTGTTGAGGTCGAGCTGGATGAAGTCGCCGGCCTGCGACAGCGGCGTAGCCACCGCGCGTTCCACCGTCGCGCCTTCGGGCACGCGGCCGGCCGACAGGTGGTTGATCTGCACCTTGGAGCCGCCCGCCGAGGCGCCCGCGCCGCCCACCACCAGGTTGCCCTGGGCCAGCGCATAGATCTGCCCGTCGGCGCCCTTGAGCGGCGTGGCGATCAGCGTGCCGCCGCGCAGGCTCTTGGCATTGCCCATGGACGAGACGTTGACGTCGATCTGCTGGCCCGGCTGCGCAAAGGCCGGCAGGCTGGCCGTGACCATCACCGCGGCCACGTTCTTCAGCTGCATGGTGGTGCCGGGCGGCACCGTCACGCCCATCTGCTGCAGCATGGCGTTCAGGCTCTGGGTGGTGAAGGGCGTCTGCGTGGTCTGGTCGCCGGTGCCGTCCAGGCCCACCACCAGGCCATAGCCCACCAGCTGGTTGGCACGCACGCCCTGCACCGAGGCCACCTCCTTGATGCGGGCCGCGCTGGCGCTGGCAGGCCACCACAGCGCGGCGCTGGCCACCAGGGCCGCCAGGGCGATGACGGCGCGCACGGCACGTTCGGCGCGGTCTGCGCGGTCTGCGCGGTGGGCCAACGGGCCGCTGCGGTCTTGGAAGGCGGTCAGGGGCATCATGGTCTGGGGCATCGGGTCGGGTTCGTCAGATGGGCATCACGCTGAGGAAGATGCGGCCCAGCCAGCCCATCACCTGCGCATCGGCCTGCTGGCCCTTGCCGCGGTGTTCCACGCGCACGTTGGCGATCTGCGTGCTTTGCACCGTGTTGCCCGAGCGGATGGCGCGCGGATCGACCTGGCCTGAGAAGCGCAGCACGTCGACGTTGGCATTGACGCCGATCTGCTTTTCGCCGCTGATCAGCAGGTGGCCGTTGGGCAGCACGCCGGTGACGATGGCGGTGATGGTGCCGGAGAAGTCGTTGCTGGCGTCGGTGGAGCCCTTGCCATCGAACTTGTTGGTGCCGGTGCCGGTGGCGCTGGCGCGCGCCAGGGCCTTGGGCGAGATCAGCGGAATGGCGCTCACGCCCGCGTCCACCGAGCTTTTCTTGTCGATGCTGCTATTGGAGCTTTGGCTGGCGCTGATCTTCTCGGTGATCTGCACCGTGAGCACGTCGCCCGGCAGGCGCGCGCGGTGGTCTTCGAACAGCGGGCGGTAGGCCACGGCCTGGTAGATGGCGCCGTTGCTGGCCTCGGCCTGCGGCGTGGCCACCGGCAGCACCGGCGGCGGCGCGTTGATGTCGACCGGCGGCACGCGGTAGTCGTTGACGGTGCTGCAGCCGGCCAGCACGGCCAGGGCGGCGGCCGGCACGGCCAGGCGGGCGAAGGTGCGCACGAAGAGCTTCATCACAGCTGCCCCAGCTTGGCCAGCATCTGGTCGGAGGTGCTGATGGCCTTGGAATTGAGTTCGTAGGCGCGCTGCGTGGCGATCATGGCCACCAGCTCTTCCACCACGTTCACGTTGCTGGTTTCCACGAAACCCTGCTGCAGCGTGCCCAGCGAATCGGTGCCCGGCGCGCCCACGTTGGGCGTGCCCGAGGCGGCCGTCTCGGCGTACAGGTTGCCGCCCAGCGGCTCCAGCCCCGGCGGGTTGATGAAGTTGGCCAGCTGCAGCTGCCCCAGGTTCTGCGGCGCCACCTGGCCGGGCACCGTGGCACTGACGGTGCCGTCCTGCGCGATGGTCACGGCGGTGGCATTGGCCGGCAGCGTGACGCCCGGCAGCAGCGTGTAGCCGTTGTTGGTCACCATCGTGCCGTTGGCATTGACCTTGAAGGCACCATCACGGGTGTAGCCGGTGGTGCCGTCGGGCATCTGGATCTGGAAGAAGCCGTTGCCCTTGACCGCGATGTCCAGGTTGTTCTGCGTCTGCTGCAGGTTGCCCTGACTGAAGCTGCGCGAGGTGGCCACCGTGCGCACGCCCAGGCCCACCTGCAGGCCGGTGGGCAGCTGAGACTGCTCGGACGTGGCCGCGCCCGCCTGACGCAGGTTCTGGTACATCAAGTCTTCGAACACGGCGTGCTGGCGCTTGTAGCCGTTGGTCGAAGCGTTGGCCAGGTTGTGCGACACGTTGTCCAGCTGCATCTGCTGGGCTTCCATGCCGGTCTTGGCGATCCACAGGGATCGGATCATGCGGGGCTCCCGAAGTCTCGGCGCCATCTTCCGACGGACTTGAGGG
>NZ_CAXFDV010000044.1:0-5819 GCF_964001545.1 uncultured Aquincola sp. | reverse complement strand
CGGTGGATGCCCAGGCCGCAGTTGTGCGCGATGTCGGTCGCCTTGCTGGCCCAGGGGCTGACGGTGCCCAGCCGCGGCATCACCACGATGGCCGGTCCCTCGGCCGGGCCGGCATAGGCGTCGCCGTAGGTCAGCAGCGCGGCCAGCTTGTCGCGGTCGGCGGCAGGCAGTTCGGCGTCGGTCCACACCCAGTGCACGTGGCGCGCGGCCACGCCCGTGATGCGCGGGCTGACGGCCGCCAGCCGGGCCAGCAACGCTTGCGCACGGAAGGGCGACAAGGCGTTGCCGCCTTCGAAATGCAAAAGATGCTTGGAGGAAGTGGGCAAGACGGCAGCCATGTGAATGCGCCTGGGCGGCGGCAGGGGGGACTGGAGGCGAGCCGCGGATTCTAGGATGTCGATGGGATAATCCCTCGCCATGACGATCACCCTGAAAACCGGCGCCGACATCGAAGGCATGCGCATCGCCGGGCGCCTGGCCTCCGAGGTGCTGGACATGCTGACCGAGCACGTCAAGCCCGGCGTGTCCACCGAACACCTGGACAAGCTGGCGCACGACCACATCGTGCATGTGCAGGGCGCCATTCCCGCGCCGCTGAACTACGCGCCGCCGGGCTACACGCCCTACCCGAAGTCGATCTGCACCTCGATCAACCATCAGGTGTGCCACGGCATCCCGAACGACCGGCCACTGAAGAACGGCGACATCGTCAACATCGACGTCACCGTCATCAAGGACGGCTGGCACGGCGACACCAGCCGCATGTTCATCGTGGGTGAAGGCTCCATCGCGGCCAAGCGGCTGTGCGCCATCACCTTCGACGCGATGTGGAAGGGCATTGCCAAGGTCAAGCCGGGCGCCCGCCTGGGCGACATCGGCCACGCCATCCAGACCTTCGCCGAGAACCAGGGCTTTTCGATCGTGCGCGAGTTCTGCGGCCACGGCATCGGCAGCAAGTTCCACGAAGAGCCGCAGGTGCTGCACTACGGCCGCCCCGGCACGCTGGAAGAACTCAAGGCCGGCATGATCTTCACCATCGAGCCGATGATCAACGCCGGCAAGCGCGAAATCCGCGAGATGGGCGACGGCTGGACCATCGTCACCAAAGACCGCTCGCTGTCGGCGCAGTGGGAGCACACCGTGCTGGTCACCGAGACCGGCTACGAGATCCTGACGCTGTCGGCCGGTACGCCGCCGCCGCCGGCGTTCATCACCGACGCCAAGGCCGTTTCGGCCTAAGCCATGTCCGCGCGTTTGAACGCAGCGCCGGCGCCGGGCGGGGTCGGTGCCCTGCGGCAACGCTTCCGCGACACCAAGCAGCAGCTGATCGAGCATTTCCGCCAGTCGCGCGCCTCTGCGCCGGCGGCGGCGCGGCTGATCCGCGGCCTCACCCGCCATGCCGACGCCACGCTGGCCGACCTGTGGCTGCACGCCGGCATGCCGCCCGGCGCGGCCCTGGTGGCCGTGGGCGGCTACGGCCGCGGCGAGCTGTTCCCCTACTCCGACGTCGACGTGCTGGTGCTGCTGCCGGCCGACAGCGCGCTGGGCGCCAACGATGCGCTGCGTTCGTCGGTGGAAGGCTTCATCACCGCCTGCTGGGACATCGGGCTGGAGATCGGCTCTTCGGTGCGCACCGTGGCCGAATGCGTGGCCGAGGCCGCGCGCGACGTGACGGTGCAGACGGCGCTGCTCGAATCGCGCTACGTGTGCGGCGCGCGGCGGCTGTTCCAGACCTTCCGCACCCAGATGGATGCGGCGATGGAGCCCAAGGCCTTTTTGCGGGCCAAGTCGCTGGAGATGCAGCAGCGGCACGTGAAGTACGAGGACACGCCCTACTCGCTGGAGCCCAACTGCAAGGAAAGCCCCGGCGGCCTGCGCGACCTGCAGCTGGTCATCTGGGTGGCGCGTGGCGCGGGCCTGGGCCGCACCTGGAGCGAGTTGGCCGCCAACGGCCTGATCACCCCGTTCGAGGTCAAGCAGCTGCAGCGCAACGAAGGCCTGCTGCGGCTGATCCGCGCGCGGCTGCACGTGGTGGCCGGCCGCCGCGAAGACCGGCTGGTGTTCGACCTGCAGACCGCCGTGGCCGAGAGCTTCGGCTACCGCTCGGCGGGCGGCCAGCGCGCCTCCGAAGTTTTGATGCGCCGCTACTACTGGGCGGCCAAGGCGGTGAGCCAGCTCAACCACATCCTGATGCTCAACATCGAAGAGCGCATCAACGGCTCGGAAGACCTGCCGATGCGGCCGATCAATGAGCGCTTCTTCGACCGCGGCGGCATGCTGGAAGTGGCCAGCGACGACCTGTACCTGCGCGAGCCGCATGCGGTGCTGGAAACCTTTTTGGTGTACCAGCAGACGGTGGGCATCAAGGGCCTGTCGGCGCGCACGCTGCGCGCGCTGTACAACGCCCGCAACGTGATGAACACGGCCTACCGGCACGACCCGGTCAACCGCGCGCGCTTCATGCAGATCCTGCGTGAGCCCAGCGGCCAGACGCACGCCTTCCGGCTGATGAACCAGACCTCGGTGCTGGGCCGCTACCTCTGGGTGTTCCGGCGCATCGTGGGGCAGATGCAGCACGACCTGTTCCATGTGTACACGGTCGACCAGCACATCCTGATGGTGCTGCGCAACGTGCGGCGCTTCTTCATCCCCGAGCATGCGCACGAGTACCCCTTCTGCTCGCAGCTGGCCGCGCAGTTCGACCGGCCCTGGGTGCTGTACGTGGCCGCGCTGTTCCACGACGTGGCCAAGGGCCGCGGCGGCGACCATTCCGACCTGGGCGCGGTGGAGGCCCGGCGCTTCTGCCGCGACCACGGCATCGAGCGCCACGACACGCAGCTGATCGAGTTCCTGGTCAAGCACCACCTCACGCTCAGCCGCACCGCTCAGAAGGAAGACCTGTCCGACCCCGAGGTGATCCAGCGCTTTGCGGCGCTGGTGCGCGACGAGCGCACGTTGACGGCGCTCTACCTGCTGACGGTGGCCGACATCCGCGGCACCAGCCCCAAGGTGTGGAACGCATGGAAGGGCAAGCTGCTGGAAGACTGCTACCGCCTGACGCTGCGGGCGCTGGGCGGTGCCAAGCCCAACGTCGATGCCGAGATCGAGGCCCGCAAGGCCGAGGCGCGTGCGCTGCTGGCGCTGGCCTCGCAGCTGCCCGCCACCGAGGCACCGCTGTGGGCCACGCTGGACGTGAGCTACTTCACCCGCCACGACGCCATCGACATCGCCTGGCATGCCCGCATGCTGTGGCGCCACCTGGCGGCCACGCAGCCGGTGGTGCGGGCGCGCGCCTCGTCGGTGGGCGAAGGCCTGCAGGTGCTGGTGTATTCCCCTGACCGCGCCGACCTGTTCGCCCGCATCTGCGGCTATTTCGACGGCGCTGGCTTCAACATCCAGGACGCCAAGGTGCACACCACCGGCAGCGGCTATGCGCTGGACACCTTCCAGGTGGTGCATCCGCAGATGGACAACACGCCCTCCAGCTACCGCGACCTCATCTCGCTGGTGGAAGTGCAGCTGATGAAGGCGCTGCAGTCCGACGGCCAGCTGCCCGAGCCCAGCCGCGGCCGTGTGTCGCGCCGGGTCAAGAGCTTTCCCATCGTGCCGCGGGTCTCGCTGCGGCCCGACGAGCGGGCACAGCGTTGGCTGCTGTCGGTCAGCACCAGCGACCGCTCGGGCCTGCTGTATGCCATCGCGCGGGTGCTGGCACGCCACCAGATCAACCTGCAGCTGGCCAAGATCAGCACCCTGGGCGAGCGCGTGGAAGATACCTTTCTGGTCGACGGCAGCGCGTTGCAGCGATCCAAGGCACAGTTGCAGATTGAAAGCGAACTGCTCGACGCGGTGGCGCCGCTGGCCAGCTGAGCCAGCGGCCCGCAAGCGACGGCCAAAACCACAACCAGACCGCCCATGACCCGACTGCAACAACGCCTGCAGGACGTAGCGCCTGCCCGCCTGACGGCCATCCGACGCGGCATCGAGAAGGAAAGCCTGCGCGCGCAGCCCGATGGCGCGCTGGCCCTGACGCCCCACCCGGCCGGCCTGGGCTCGGCCCTGACCAACCCCAACATCACCACCGACTTCAGCGAATCGCAGCTGGAGCTGGTGACCGGCGTGCATGCCGATGCGCAGGCCGCGATCGACGAGCTCACCCGCATCCACCAGTTCACCTACCGGGTGATGGCCGAGGCCGGCGACGAGATGATGTGGGTGTCCAGCATGCCCTGCGGCCTGCCCACCGACGAGACCATCCCGCTGGGCCGCTACGGCAGCAGCAACGTGGGCCGCGCCAAGAGCGTCTACCGCATGGGCCTGGGCCACCGCTATGGCCGCCGCATGCAGACCATCTCGGGCATCCACTACAACTGGTCGATGCCGGGGCTCAGCAACGACGAGTACTTCGCGCTGATCCGCAACTTCCGCCGCCAGTCGTTCCTGCTGCTGGTGCTGTTCGGTGCCTCGCCGGCGGTGTGCGCCAGCTTCGTGCAGGGCCGCCAGCATGAGCTGCAGCCGCTGGCCGAGGCCGAAGGCACGCTGCACATGCCCTACGGCACCTCGCTGCGCATGGGCCGGCTGGGCTACCAGAGCGACGCGCAGGCCTCACTCTCGGTCAGCTACAACTCGCTGGAAGGCTACGGCGCCAGCCTGCAGGAAGCGCTGACCAAGCCCTACCCCGCCTACGAGGCCGTGGGCATCCGCAACCCGGGCGGCGACTACAACCAGCTGGCCACCACGCTGCTGCAGATCGAGAACGAGTTCTACGGCACCATCCGGCCCAAGCGGGTGATCTTCCCGGGCGAGCGGCCGCTGCATGCGCTGCGCGAGCGCGGCGTCGAATACGTGGAAGTGCGCTGCATGGACCTGAACCCGTTCATGGCCGCCGGCATCGACGCGGCCACGGCGCGTTTCCTGGACGTGTTCCTGCTGCACTGCCTGCTGAACGACAGCCCGCCGGACACGCCCGACGAGATTGCCGCGCTGGCCCGCAACCAGCACCGCACCGCCGCCCGTGGCCGCGAGCCGGGCCTGACGCTGGAGCGCGGCGGCCGCGACGTGCTGCTGGCCGACTGGGGCGCCGAGATCCTGCACGAGTGCGGCCCGATCGCCGACGCGATGGACGCGGCCACCGGCACCGGCAGCGCCTACCGCGATGCGGTGGCCGCCGCGGTGACGGCCTGGTCGCAGCCCGACACGCTGCCTTCGGCCCGGGTGCTGAAGGCGCTGCGCGAGGACCACGACGGCTCCTTCATCCGCTTCGTGCGGGCGCAGTCGCTGCAGGTGCAGCAGGCCATGCTGGCCCTGCCCTACCCCGACGAGCTGCATGCGCACTTCCGCGCGCAGGCCGAACAGTCGGTGGAAGCGCAGAAGGCCATCGAGGCCGCGGACACCATGCCGTTCGAGATCTATCGACAGGCGTATCTGGCGCCCCGCCGCCTCATTGCCTGAATGGCGCACCCGGCGCTTCAGGGCGCCGGATGCTGCGGATCGAACTCTGGGTCGGCCGGGTCGTTGGGCGCCGGCACCTGGCCGTCGTCGGGCTCCACCGGCTGCGGGCCGGGCTGGTTCGGGGGCAGGTCGCTCTCTTCATGCGGGCGGGGCTTCATCGTTGGCTCTCCTGGTTGAGCGGGCCCATTGAAAAAGCCCGCACGTGGCGGGCTTTTGGCAAGCGGCGAGCCGTTATGGCTCAGCCCATGTGAAGGCCGCCGTTGCAGCTGAAGTCGGCGCCGGTGGCAAAGCCGGATTCGTCGCTGGCCAGCCAGGCCACGATGGAGGCGATTTCTTCCGGCGTGCCCAGGCGCTTGATGGGGATGGTGCTG
>NZ_CAXFDV010000043.1:0-4177 GCF_964001545.1 uncultured Aquincola sp. | reverse complement strand
TCTTCGCGCGCGACAACCTGGACTGGCGCCAGCGCGAACTGGCCACCGTGGCCGCGCTGTCGGCCCTGAGCGGCGTGGCCTCGCAGCTGCAGGCGCATGTGCGCATCAGCTTGAACGTCGGACTGACGGTTACGCAGTTGAACCAACTGGCGGCCACGCTCGCCGATGAGGGGCAAGCCGACGCCGGTCAGCGCTTGCTTGAGTCGCTGGACTCCCATCCGGGTGGCTGAGCTGTCAGCCTGCCGCTGGGAAAGCAGGGGAGGCTGGCGGCGAAGTTGAATCCGGCTCGTTCGGCCGTGGCGCTCGACGCCCGGTTGCTGGCGTCGCACACATACAGGGCCACGCGGCCCTGCGCCGTGATTTGGTCGCCGAGCCGGGCCACCAGCGCGCTGGCGATGCCCCGGCGCCTGAAGGCCTGCGCCGTGTACACCTGCTGGATAGCAGCGTGCCGGCCGTGCTGGACCACTGCATCCGCCACAGCGACGACCATGCCACCCACTTCGCAGACCATGAACTGAGACAGCCCGCCGAAGTCCTCGATCAGCAACTGCGGACGGCCGAGCAGCGCGCTGATCTCATCGTGCAGCACCTGTCTATCGAAATCCTCCAAGCAAAGCGGACGCACGCCCTGGGCGCCGGGGTCCCCCGCTCGCGGCTCGGTGCGGACGTAGTGCCTGTCGGTGGCCGGCGCGCGCACGATGAGCTCGCTGAACGGCTGCACCAGTGCGACGCCGTCGTTGGCTTCCCGCTGACCAAGCTCCTCGGCCAGCGCCGCAAGCCGCACCGGGTGGCGCACCAATGCCCACAGGTCTGGCACTTCAGGCAAACCGGCCAGCGTGCCGCCAAGCGCCCATTCACCTGTCTCGGCGCACCAGAGGGCTGTGGAAGATGGCGCCTTGGCCGCCACATGCCGGGCGAACACCGCATGAACGGTCTCGGGCAGCAGGCCGAGCAACTCACCGGCTCGCACGGCCTGGAACAGGCGCGCTTGCCCAGAGAGCATCTGTCAACCCGCCGTCGGGTAAACGCCCTCGCCATGCGCCGCCGCGCGCAGCGCCGGCTGCTGCTCGGCCCAGGCCGACAGGGCGCTGAGGTTCGGGTGCGCGGCCGCGGGCAGCAGCTCGGGGTGCATCTGCTGGCTGAAGAACCACACCACCGCGGCGGTGATGCCGGCGTCGTCCAGCTGCGGCGGGCGGCCGGCCAGTTCGGTGTCCAGCAGGCGGTAGGCGGTGGTCATCTGCTCGGTCACGCGCGTGAGCCAGGGCTGGTGCCACTTCTCGGGCGGGCGCACGTTGTGTTCGTAGACGATCTGCACGCTCTTTTCGCAGGCTGCCAGCGCCAGGCCGGTCAGTCGGAGCGAGCGGGCATCACCCGGTTGCAGGCGGCGGCCGGCCAGGCCTTCGGCGTACTGCAGGATCAGGGTGGAATCCATCAGCACCGTGCCGTCGTCGCACACCAGCGTGGGCGCCTTGACCACCGGGTTGATCTGGCGGAACTGGTCGATGCCGCGGAACACCGAGATCGACTGGTGGGTGAAAGGCAGATCCAGCTGCTGCAGTGCCACCGCCACGCGGCGCACGTAGGGCGAATCGAGCATGCCGATGAGGTCCATGGGCGCGTCTCCTGAAGGAAGGTGAAGGGCTCAGCCGGCCTTGGCGCGGCCTTGCAGCACTTTAAGCACCGCGCTGGCCAGCGTCTGCGCATCCACCGGCTTGACCAAGTGCTGCACGAAGCCGGCCTGGCTGGTGGCCGCCAGGTCGCGGTCGCTGCCGTAGGCCGACAGCGCGATGGCCGGCAGCCGCTGGTCCAGCAGTCGCACCCGCTGCAGCACGTCGAAGCCGGTGGCGCCATCGGCCAGCCGCAGGTCGCTCACCAGCACGTCGAACACGGCGCTGCGCAGCAGCTCGGCCGCTGCATCGGGCGCCGGCGCCAAAGCCACGCGCGCCCCCAGCGCGCCCAGCGCCTGGGCGGTGGCTTCGGCCACGTCGGGCTCGTCTTCCACGTACAGGATGCGCAGGTCGCGCAGCGGTTGCTCCGGCGCCGCGGGGCCTCCATCGGCCGCGGTGCCGGCGGGGCCGGTGCTGCCGGCATCGGCCTGCGCAGCGGTCGAGCCGGCCTGCACCCCGGCTGCCCGCGCCGCCTCGGCCACGTCCAGGCCGGGGCTGCGGGCGGCGCCCAGCAGCTCGGCGATCATGCGCGACTGCAGCTGCACGTTGTGCTCCAGCCGCTCGAAGGCGCGGGCGGTGGCCTTCTGGTCGAGCTTGCCGCTCTTGAGCAGGCCCACCCAAGACAGCAGCGCCTGCAGCGGCGTGCGCAGCTCGTGCGACACATGGGCCACGAACTCGCCCTTGAGCCGGTTGGCCTCCTGCGCTTCCTGCAGCAGCTGCACCCGTTCGGCCTCGGCCGCGCGGCGCTCGGTGATGTCCTGGCAGATGGCGCCGACATGCACTGCGCCGCCCGCGCCCGGCACCGGGAAGTAGCTCACCGCATAGGTGCTGGTTCCGGGCCGCCCGGCCATGCGGCCGCTGACTTCCAGCCCCAGCAGGGGCTGCCCGCTCTGGCGCACCTGGGCCAGATGGCTGCCCACCTCGTCGGCCAGCATGGGCACCAGGTCGGCCAGGCTGCGGCCCAGGTGTTCGCCGGGCGCCGCGCCGTTGATGCGGGCCAGCGCGGGGTTCACGCGCATGTAGCGGTCCTGGTCGTCGAACACCGCGATGCCGGCCGGCACTGCGTCAAAGAGGCCGTCCAGCAGCGCGGTGGCCTCGGCCAGCGCGGCGGTGCGCTGGGCCACGCGCTGCTCCAGCTCGGCCTGGATGCGGCGCAGTTCGGCCTCGGCCTGGCAGCGGGCGCGCACCTCTTCTTCCAGCGCGGCCTTGGCCTTTTCCAGCTGCTGCACCGAGGGAATGCTGAGCGCCCGCGGCAGGCCCAGCACCAGCGCGATGGCGGTGGTGACCGAGACTGCCGCCGTCAGCGCCTTGATGCCGCCGGCCAGCCAGTAGTCGGGGTTCCACAGCGTCCACACGTCCATCAGGTGGGTGACGCCACAGGCCACGATGAAGGCGCCGAACAGCAGGTACATCGGGCCGAAGGGCAGGTCGGGCCGGCGGCGCACGAAGTACAGCAGCGTCAGCGGAATCGAGAAATAGGCCAGCGCAATCAAGGTGTCGCTGGCCACGTGCAGCCACAGCAGGCCCGGAATCCAGGTCAGGCAGAAACCGTGCGGCAGGAAGCCCTGGCCGAAACTGTGCTGCGCCCACCACGTGCTGCCCACCAGCCCCAGCGCGCCTAGGATCGAGGCGGCAATCCAAACCGGGTTTCTGGCGCTGTTGCTCATGGTTACTTCCTGTGACCTGCGCGCGATTGTCCACGCTTGCCGCCCCGCGCGGTCAGAGGATGATCAGCGACCCGCCACCAGGCGCACGCCCAGCGCAGCCAGCGCGCTGGCAGTGGCCAGCGCCGTGACACCGGCCCAGCCCCATGGCGCCAGCGCCAGGCTGCCCAGCGCGGCACCGGCGGCCATGCCCACGAACACGCCGACGAACAGCACGGCATTCAGGCGGCTGCGGGCGCCAGGCTCGATGCCGTAGACGATGGTCTGGTGCGCCACCAGCGTGGCCTGGATGCCCAGGTCGAAGCCCAGCGCTGCGGCGCCCAGCGCCCACAGCTGCGCGGCCGGCGGCAGCAGCGGCAGCAGCGCCATCGAGGCGAACGAGACGGCCACCAGCCCCGCACCCAGCCGGGTGACATGCGCCGGGCCCGAACGGTCGGCCAGCCGGCCGGCCAGCGGCGCGGCCAGTGCACCCGCCGCCCCGGCCAGGCCGAAGGCCCCGGCCGCGGCGCTGCCCAGGTGGAAGGGCGCGCCATGCAGCATCACCGCCAGCGTCGACCAGAAGGCGCTGAAGCCCACCGACAGCAGCCCCTGCGCCCAGGCCGCATGCCGCAGCGCGGGATGGCGCCGCCACAGCTTGACCAGCGAGCCCAGCAGCGCCCCGTAGCCCAGCTGCGTGGTGGGCCGGAATCGAGGCAGGCCGCGCCACACCGCCGCCCCCACCGCCACGATGCTGAGCGCCGCCGCGATGAACACCACGCGCCAGCCGAAGTGCTCGGCCACGAAGCCACTGACCACCCGCGACAGCAGGATGCCGCCCAGCAGCCCCGTCATCACCGTGCCCACCAC
>NZ_CAXFDV010000042.1:0-7158 GCF_964001545.1 uncultured Aquincola sp. | reverse complement strand
GGTTTGCGGTGCAGTCGCTGCTGCGCAGCAGCGAGCCCATCGGCCGCCTGCGCGGCCGGGTGCACCAGTACCAGGGCGTGCCGCTGGTGGTGACCTACCACCCCGCCTACCTGCTGCGCCAGCCGATGGACAAGGCACGCGCCTGGGAAGACCTCTGCCTGGCGGCTGAGGTCCTGGAGCAGGGCCCCCAAGCTCGCTGACGCTCGCTGCCCCCCGAGGGGGCGCGTTCCGCCTTGGGGCGGCCCGGCGGCGGAACCTTGAGCCCAGTTACTTCGCCTGCTTCGTCGGCCGCTTCCACCCCGGCACCGTCAGCTGCCGCGCGCGAGAGACGCTGAGCTGGCCGGCCGGGGCGTCCTTGGCGATGGTGGAGCCGCCGCCGATGGTGGCGCCGTCGCCCAGCGTCACCGGGGCCACCAGCACGCAGTTGCTGCCCACGTGCACGTCGTTGCCGATCACCGTGCGGTGCTTGTTCACGCCGTCGTAGTTGGCGGTGATGGAGCCGGCCCCGAAGTTCACCCGCTCGCCCACCGTGCTGTCGCCCAGGTAGGCCAGGTGGTTGGCCTTGGCGCCGTTGGCCAGGGTGGAGTTCTTCACTTCCACGAAGTTGCCGATGTGCACCTCGGCGCCCAGCACTGCGCCCGGCCGCAGGCGGGCATAGGGCCCGATCAGCGAGCCCGGCCCCACCTGGGCCTGCTCGATGTGGCTGAAGGGGTGCACCACCGCGCCATCGGCGATGCGCGCATCGCGCAGCACGCAGTTGGGGCCGATGCGCACGCCGTCGCCCAGCACCACCTCGCCCTCGAACACGCAATTGACGTCGATCTCCACGTCGCGCCCGCATTGCAGGCGGCCGCGCACGTCGATGCGCGCCGGGTCGGCCAGGCGCACGCCGGCGTCCAGCAGCGCATCGGCCACCGCGGCCTGGTGCAGGCGTTCCAGCTGCGCCAGCTCGCGCGGGCTGTTGATGCCGCGCACCTCGATCTCGGCCGGCGCGGCCGAAGCCACCACCGGCACGCCCTGGGCCACCGCCATCTTCACGATGTCGGTCAGGTAGTACTCGCGCTGCGCGTTGTCGTTGTCCAGCGCCATCACCGCGCGCTTGAGCCAGGCGGTGGGCGCGGCCATCATGCCGGTGTACACCTCGCGGATCTCGCGCTGGGCGGGCGTGGCGTCCTTGTGCTCGACGATGGCCTGCACGGTGCCGTCGGCCGCCCGCACGATGCGGCCGTAGCCGGTGGCGTCGGCCAGCGTCACCGTCAGCAGCGCCAGCCGGCTGCCGCCGCAGGCCTCGGCCAGCGCGCGGGCGGTCTCGGCGCGGATCAGCGGCACGTCGCCGTTCAGGATCAGCGTGGTGCCTTGGTCGCCCAGGTGCGGCACCACCTGCTGGATGGCATGGCCGGTGCCCAGTTGCGGCTCCTGCTTGACCATGCTGACGCCGGGCATAACGATTGCCGTTTCCACCTGCTCGGCGCCATGCCCCACGATCACCAGCGTGCCGTCGGCCTGCAGCGTGGCGGTGGTGTCCAGCACCCGTTGCAGCAGGCTGCGGCCGGCCAGCCGGTGCAGCACCTTGGGCCGGTCGGATTTCATGCGGGTGCCTTTGCCCGCGGCCATGATGACGATGTGGAGAGCCATGCGTGAAGCGATGAAGTGGGTGCGGTGGCGCACCGGGGGCCGGATTATCGGTGCCGCCCTGCTGGCCCTGGCCGTCAGCGGCTGCGCCGTGGTGCAACTGGCCTACAACCAGGCGCCGGCCTGGTCGTCGTGGTGGATCAACAGCTACGCCGACCTGGACGACGACCAGGGCCCGCGCACGCGGGAGGCGATCGACGCCTTCTTCCGCTGGCACCGCAGCACGCAGCTGCCCGAGTACGCCGCCATGCTCACCCGCATGCAGGCCCAGGCGCAGGACAACACCAGCGCCGCCGCGCTGTGCCGCTGGGAGCCCGAGCTGCGCCAGAAGGCCGAGGTGGCGCTGATGCAGATGGTGGTGCCCGCGGCCGAGCTGGCGGTGACGCTGACGCCGCAGCAGCTGCGCCACATCGACAAGCGCTACGAGCGCAACAACAAGGAGTTCCGCGAGGAGTACCTGCAGCCCGACCCCAAGGAGCGGCGCGAAGAACTGCTGGACAAGACGGTGGAGCGGCTGGAAAAGCTCTACGGTCGTCTGGATGCGCCGCAGCGCGAGCGGGTGGCGCAGGCGCTGCTGGCTTCGCCCTTCGACCCCGAGCTGTGGAACCAGGAGCGCATCGCCCACCAGCGCGACACGCTGCAGACCCTGCGCAGCCTGAAGGTGGACGGCCGCGCCGTGCCGGCGGCCCAGGCCCAGACGGCGGTGCGCGACCTGATGGGCCGCTGGCTGCATTCACCGCGGCCGGCCTACCAGGCCTACCAGCGCCGGCTGGTGGACTACAACTGCGCCTGGATGGCCGAGCTGCACAACACCACGACGCCGGTGCAGCGCAAGGCCGCGCGCGACAAGCTGCGCGGCTGGGCCGACGACGCCCGGGCGCTGGCCGCCGCGGGCGGTTGAAGCGCAGTCAGCGCGTGGGCACCACCACCCTGCGCGGGCTCACCGCGGGGGTGGGAAAGTCCTTCAGCGCCGCTTCGTACATCAGCGACAGCGACTCCGGGTCGCCGCCCACCAGGCTGTCGTTCACCGCGCGGGTTTCGTACAGCGGCGCGCCGCTGGCACGGTCGCGGATCAGCACCGCCACTTCGCGCTCATAGCGCGGGTTGTCGAAGCGGTAGCCCAGGCCCAGCCCGGGCCGCCAGCCGCCGAAGCGGCCGAAGCCGTAGCCGTAGTTCCACCAGAACGGATCGTCCCAGGGCGCGGTGTCGTAGCGGGTGATGCGGGCGCCCAGCTGGATGGTGACGTCGGCCTTGCCGGCGTCGGCGGCGGGCTTGAAGCCGGCCATTTCCACCGCCGGACGGGCGGCGTCCTCCAGTGCGGCCTGCTGCTCGGGCTGCGAGGCCTGCGAGGGCAGGCGCTCGAACACGTAGGTGCCGGGCGCGCGGCCGGCCGGCCAGGTGCCGTAGCTGCGCACGTCGCTGGTCAGGCTGTTGAACGAGGCGCAGCCGCCCAGTGCCAGCAGCGCCGCGCCGGCGGCCATCACGCGCATGGAGGACGGAAGGTTCATGTCAGCGGTTCCTGGTTCAGGCCCCGGGATGCAGCTTCACCACCGAGGTGGCGGGCGTGCCACAGGGGTCTTCGTCGTCGTCGAAAGCCTTGTCGCCCTGCGGGTCGGCGATGCCGGTGGCCTGCAGCGTGGTGAAAGGGTACAGCTTCCGGTCCATCATGTGTGACGGCACGATGTTGCCCATGGCGGTGAACATGTTGTCGATGCGGCCGGGGTACTGGCGGTCCCAGTCGCGGATCATCGCCTTGATGGTGGCGCGCTGCAGCCCTTCCTGGTTGCCGCACAACGTGCACGGGATGATGGGGAATTGGCGGTCCACCGCATAACGTTCCAGGTCGGTCTCGGCCACGTAGGCCAGCGGGCGGATGACCACGTGCTTGCCGTCGTCGCTCACCAGCTTGGGCGGCATGCCCTTCATGCGGCTGCCGAAGAACATGTTCATCAGCAGCGTCACCACCATGTCGTCGCGGTGGTGGCCCAACGCCACCTTGGTGGCGCCCAGTTCGCTGGCCACGCGGTACAGGATGCCGCGCCGCAGCCGCGAGCACAGCGAGCACATCGTCTGGCCTTCGGGAATCAGCCGCTTGACGATGGAGTAGGTGTCCTGCTCCTCGATGCGGAAGGGCACGTCCAGCGTGGACAGGTACTGCGGCAGCACATGCTCAGGAAACCCGGGCTGCTTCTGGTCGAGGTTGACGGCCACCAGCTCGAACGGGATCGGCGCCCGCTTGCGCAGGTTGATCAGGATGTCGAGCAGGGCATAGCTGTCCTTGCCGCCCGACACGCAGACCATGACCTTGTCGCCGGCTTCGATCATGTTGAAGTCGGCGATGGCCTGGCCCACCTGGCGGTGCAGGCGCTTGGACAGCTTGTTGGCCTCGAAGGCGGCCTTGCGGTCGTGGGCGGTGTCGATGGCGATGTCGCTCATGGCAGTTCCGTTCTCAAGGCTTGATGCCGAAGACTTCCACCCCCACCGCATCGCAGTCGGGGTACACGTCGGGCTTTTCGGTGCTCACGCGGGCCGCGCGCACGCGGGGGTGGGTGAGCATGGCTTTCAGCAGGTCATCGGCCAAGGTCTCCTGCAGCTGGATGTGGCCCTGCTGCACCCGCTCGGCCACGGTGCGGCGGATGAAGTCGTAGTCCACCACCTCGTGCAGTTCGTCGGCGGTGGGCGTGGACTGCGCCAGCGGCACGTACAGGTCGACGTTGATGATCACGCGCTGCTCGCCGCGCTTTTCGAAGTCGTGCACGCCGATGTTGATGTTCACCACGTAGTTGCGCAGGAACAGGCGCCGGCAGCCGGCCAGGTCAGGGTGAAGAAGGTTCATGGCGGCCGATCAGGCGAGGAAGTAGACGTCGCGCGGCTGCGCGGCGAGGTGCTGGCCGCCGTCCACCAGGATGGTGGTGCCAGTGATGGCGGGCGACTCGAGGACGAAGCGCACGGTGCGCGCCAGGTCTTCAGGGGTGGAAGAGCGCTGCAGCGGCGTCATGCGGTGCGCACGCTGGAATTCTTCCTGGTTCATCGGGCCCGAGGGCAGGGTGACGCCCGGCGCCACGCCCACCACCCGCAGCCGCGGCGCCAGCGCCATGGCCAGCATCGTGGTGGCACTTTCCAGCGCCGCCTTGGACAGCGTGTACGACAGGTGGTCGGGGTTGGGGTTCCACAGCTTCTGGTCGAGCAGGTTCACCACGCAGCCGGGCGTCTCGGCCGCGTCGTCGCGCGTGGCCAGGTGCTGGTGCAGCGCCTGCGCCAGCAGGATGGGCGCGGCGGTATTGGCGCGCCAGTGGCGCTCCATCGCGGCATGGCCGAAGCTGGCCACGTCGTCATGCTCGAAGAGCGAGGCGTTGTTGACCACCGCGTCCAGCCGGCCCAGCTGCGCCAGCGCCTGCGACACCAGCGCGCGGCAGGCGGCTTCGTCGGTCAGGTCGGCGGGCAGCACGGCCACGCGGGCGCCCAGCGCCTGCAGCTCGGCCGCGGTGGCGGCGGCTTCTTCACTGGCGTGGTGGCAGTGCAGCGCCAGGTCGAAGCCATGCGCCGCGAGGTCGAGCGCGATGCTGCGGCCGATGCGCCGGGCCGCTCCGGTGACGAGGACAACGCGGCGCGAAGCCATGGTTTCTAGAATGCGTCATGCAAAAAACGGAACCCGCCAGTGTATCGAGCGCGCTGTTGGCGCACTTGCGCCAGGACATCGCGGCCGCGGGCGGCTGGCTGCCGTTCGACCGATACATGGCCGCGGTGCTGTACACGCCGGGCCTGGGCTACTACGCCAACGGCAGCGTGAAGTTTGGCGCCATGCCGTCCTCGGGCAGCGATTTCGTCACTGCGCCCGAGATGACGCCGCTGTTCGGCCAGGCGCTGGCGGTGCAGCTGCGCCAGGCGCTGGACGCCACCGGCACCGACGAGTTGTGGGAATTCGGCGCCGGCTCGGGTGCGCTGGCCGAATCGCTGCTGCAGGCGCTGGGCGAGCGGGTGCGCCGCTACACCATCGTCGACCTCTCGGGCAGCCTGCGGGCGCGCCAGCAGGCGCGGCTGGCCGCCTTCGGCGACCGGGTGCAGTGGGCCACCGAGCTGCCGGCGCAGATGAAGGGCGTGGTGGTGGGCAACGAGGTGCTGGACGCGATGCCGGTGCAACTGCTGCACTTCGACGGCCAGCGCTGGTGGGAGCGCGGCGTGACGCTGGACGCCGCCGATGCGCTGAGCTTTGCCGACCGCGAGACCTCGCTGCGCCCGCCGGTGCAGGCGCCCTTCGTGCCCGGCACCACGGTGGAAATCCATCCGCAGGCCGAAGCCTTCGTGCGCACGCTGGCCGAACGGCTGCAGCGCGGCGCGGCGTTTTTCATCGACTACGGCTTTCCGGAAGATGAGTTCTACCTGCCGCAGCGCACCGGCGGCACGCTGATGTGCCATCGGCTGCACCGCGCCGACACCGACCCGCTGGCCGACCCGGGGCTCAAGGACATCACCGCCCATGTCAACTTCACCGGCGTGGCGCTGGCCGGGCAGGACGCGGGGCTGGAAGTGCTGGGCTACACCTCGCAGGGCCGCTTCCTGCTGAACTGCGGGCTGGCGCAGAGCCTGGGCCAGGCCCAGGCGGCGGGCGACGTGCGCACGCTGGCGGCCGGCCAGAAGCTGGTGGCCGAGCATGAGATGGGCGAACTGTTTAAGGTGATCGGCTTTGCCAAGGGCGAAGCGTTCGATGCCATCGGCTTTGCGGCGGGCGACCGCTCGCACCGGCTGTAGGCGCGCGGCATGCGCTGGCTGCTGGTCTTTCTCATCGCCTGCCTGCTGTTCAACGGGCTGCAGCACTGGCTGGCGCGCATCGGCCTGGGCAAGCTGCCGGGCGACTTCCGCTTCATCCTCTTCGGCCGCGAGTGGTATCTGCCGGTGGCCAGCAGCCTTGTTTTGAGCCTGATTGCGATGGCAGTCGGCTACTTCATTTAGGCCCCAGCCAGCCAGGCCTCCAGCGCCTCCGCCCGCGCCTGCGACACCGCGTTGCCGATGCCCGGGCCCTTGAGGCCGCGCGCCACCGCATCGGCGGCGGCCTGCTTCACGTCCACCGCCAGCACCGTGCGCAGCGCGGCCGAGAGGCGCTCTCGCTGCGGGTAGGGCCGGTCTTCCAGCCCGGTGCGGCCACGCGCATCGCACTCGCAGGCCAGCAGCGCCTGCTCGAAGCGCTCGGGCCGGCGCAGCGCGTCGCAGCGCTCCAGCAGCCGCATCAGCGCGGCGGCGCCGAACTCGCCGCTGCGGTGGATGTTGCCGTGCTCGCCGGCCACCAGCTGCGCCAGCTCGCGGCAGTCCACCGGCACCCGCAACCGGTCGGCCACCTGGGCGGCCAGGCGCACGCTGCGTGCCTCGTGCGCGATGTGGCGCGGCCATTCTTCTGGCGGCGTGCTGCCCTTGCCCAGGTCGTGCACCAGGCAGGCCCAGCGCACCGGCAGCGGCGCCTGCAGCGCGGCGGCGGTGTCCAGCACCAGCATCACGTGCACGCCGGTGTCCACCTCGGGGTGGTGCTGCGGC
>NZ_CAXFDV010000041.1:0-7336 GCF_964001545.1 uncultured Aquincola sp. | reverse complement strand
TGGTTGACGGCATCCACCAAAGGCGCGGGCACCCAGCACTCGGCGCCGCTGGCGGCCTGCAGCGCGGCATTGCCGCCGCAGTGGTCGGCATGCAGGTGGGTGTTGATCACCCGCGCCGGGCCGCCGGGCAGCAGCTGCCGCACCAAAGCCAGCGTCTGCGGCGCATGGCTGACGTAGCCGGTGTCCACCACCGCGGCAGGTGACCCCGGCCTTTCAGCAAAGACGATGTTGTTGGCCGACAGCCAGCCGCGTTCGAGCACGGTCAGGCCAAGGGGCTCGAACGGCGGGCCGGCGGTCAAGGCTTGCGCAGCTCGCGCCGCAGGATCTTGCCCACGTTGGTCTTGGGCAGCTCGTCGCGGAACTCGATGTACTTCGGCCGCTTGTAGCCGGTGAAGTTGTCCTTGCAGTAGCGCATCAGCTCGTCTTCATCCAGCAGGGCGCCGTCCTTGCGCACCACGAACAGCTTGACCGCCTCGCCCGACTTGTCGTCGGCCACGCCCACCGCGGCGCACTCCAGCACGCCGGGGTGCAGGCCCACCACCTGCTCGATCTCGTTGGGGTACACGTTGAAGCCGCTGACCAGGATCATGTCCTTCTTGCGGTCGACGATGCGCACTTCGCCCTTGGCGTCCATCACGCCGATGTCGCCCGAGCGGAAGTAGCCGTCGGGCGTCATCACCCGCGCGGTTTCGTCGGGCCGGCGCCAGTAGCCCGGCATCACCTGCGGGCCGCGGATGCAGATCTCGCCCGGCGTGCCCAGCGGCACGTCCTGGCCTTCGTCGTCGCGGATGGCGATGTCGGTGCCCGGCATCGGCAGGCCGATGCTGCCGGTGAAGCCGGTGATGTCGATGCGGTTGGCGGTGGCCACCGGCGAGGTTTCGGACAGGCCGTAGCCCTCGACGATCCAGCAGCCGGTCAGCGCATGCCATTGCTGCGCCGTGGCCTGCTGCACCGCCATGCCGCCGCCGTTGCTGATCTTCAGCGCGCTGAAGTCCAGGCGCTGGAACTCGGCGTTGTTGAGCAGCGCGTTGAACAGCGTGTTGACCGCCGGGAACATGTTGGGCGGGTGCTTGGCCAGCGTGGCCACGAAGCCCGGGATGTCGCGCGGATTGGGAATCAGCAGGTTGACCATGCCCAGCCGCAGCCCCAGGAAGTTGCAGGCCGT
The DNA here is from genome assembly GCF_964001545.1 of uncultured Aquincola sp. Lineage (NCBI taxonomy): Bacteria > Pseudomonadati > Pseudomonadota > Betaproteobacteria > Burkholderiales > Sphaerotilaceae > Aquincola > uncultured Aquincola sp. Next base: position 6,171 of record NZ_CAXFDV010000041.1, on the reverse strand, counting down.
CAGCGCATAGATGTGGTACAGCGGCAGCGCACACACGATGACCGGCGGCTGGTCGCCCAGCATCGCCAGCGCGGGCGCGAACCAGGCCTCGCTTTGCAGGATGTTGGCCACCACGTTGCGGTGCAGCAGCATCGCGCCCTTGGACACGCCGGTGGTGCCGCCGGTGTACTGCAGGAAGGCGATGTCGTCGGGCTTGAGTGCCGGGCGCTTGAGCGGCAGGTGGCTGCCCGCATCCAGCGCGTCGTTGAAGCGGGTGACGGTGTGGCCATCGCCCACCGGCAGCCGGAATTCGGGCACCAGGCGCTTGGCATGTCGCACCGCGAAGTTCACCAGCCGGCCCTTCCAGAAGCCCAGCATGTCGCCCATCGCGGCCAGCACGACGTGGCGCACCTCGGTGCGGTGGATCACCTCTTCCAGCGTGGCGGCGAAGTTCTCCAGCACCACGATGGCCTGCGCGCCCGAGTCCTTGAGCTGGTGCTCCAGCTCGCGCGCGGTGTACAGCGGATTGACGTTGACCACCACGTAGCCCGCACGCAGCACCGCGGCCAGCGCCACCATGTACTGCGGCAGGTTGGGCATCATCAGCGCGACACGCGCGCCACGCTCCAGTCCCGTGGACTGCAGCCACGCGGCCAGCGCCTGCGAAGCTTCGTCCAGCTGGCGGTAGGTCATCGTCGCGTCCATGCAGATCGCGGCGTTGCGCGTGGCATGGCGGCGGAAGCACTCTTCCAGCAGGTCGACCAGCGAGGCATAGCCACTGGCATCGATGGTGGCCGGCACGCCGGAGGGGTAATGCGCCAGCCAGGGGCGGTCGATCGGAGGTACCGTATCGGCGATCACGCTTGGAGTTCCTTAGGGTCTGCCCTGGGTCATGCGAATGGATTCACCCGCACATCGTTCCGGCCCATGTTGGCGCTTGCGCGCCGCGCTTGCCACGGTAGTTGTCCTCTGTCCAGCCCTATGACGGCGGCACGTTTGCAACGTGCGCTGGGGCTGGCCATTGCCATCGCGCTGCTGCTGTGGAACGCCTGGTGGCTGGGCCGCGGCAGGCCGGGTATTGCGCTGGCGGGTAGCCTGCTGGCCTTGCCGCATGCGCCGGTGCTGGCGCTGGAAATGTTGTTGATGCGGCATGTGCACGTGCGCCAGCCGGTGCCGCGCGCTTCGCTCGCGGCCGTGGCCAAGGCCTGGTGGCACGAGGTGGGCTGCGGCGTGGCGGTATTCGGCTGGCGCCAGCCCTGGCGCACCCACGCCGAGCCCGACTACCTGCCCGCCGATGCGCAGGGCCGGCGCGCGGTGGTGCTGGTGCACGGCTTCATGTGCAACCGCGCGATGTGGAACCCCTGGATGCGAAGGCTGCGGGCGGCCGGCCATCCCTTCGTGGCGGTGACGCTGTCGCCGCCCTGGGCGGCGATTGAGCGCCATGCGCCCACGCTGGAAGCCGCGGTGCGCCGGGCCGAGCAGTCCACCGGGCTGCCGCCGCTGGTGGTGGCCCACAGCATGGGCGGGCTGGCGGTGCGGGCCTGGCTGCGCAGCATCGCGGCGCTGCATGCGGCGGGTACCGCGGGTGCGGTGGCCGAGCGCACGGCCGGCATCGTCACCATCGGCACACCGCACCACGGCACCTGGCTGGCGCGCTTCGGCCGCGCCGACAACACCCGCCAGATGCGGTTGCACGGGCCTTGGCTGAAAGGCCTGGCGGAAACAGAAAAGCCGGCGGGTTACGCCGGCTTCACCTGCTTCTACAGCGACTGCGACAACGTGGTGTTCCCGGTGTCGGCGGCGATGCTGCCGGGCGCCGACAACCGGCATGTGCCGGGCCAGGCGCATGTGCAGCTGCTGGGGCACCCGGCGGTGTTCGCCGAGGTGCTGAGGCGTTTGACGCTCAAGCGGGGGCCTTCTCCGTCTTGAGCACCCCGCGGCGCATCTGGTCCAGCTCGATGCTCTCGAACAGCGCCTTGAAGTTGCCTTCGCCGAAGCCCTGGTCGCCCTTGCGCTGGATGAACTCGAAGAAGATCGGGCCCAGCTGGTTCTCGCTGAAGATCTGCAGCAGCAGCTCGCCCGGCTTGCCGTCCACCAGGATCTTGCGGCGCTTGAGCTCGGCCACGTTCTCTCCGTGGCCGGGAATGCGCTTGTCGATCAGCTCGTAGTAGGTGTCGATGGTGTCCAGCAGCTTCACGCCGCTGGCCCGCAGCGCATCCACCGTCTGGTACAGGTCGCGCGCGCCCATCGCGATGTGCTGGATGCCTTCGCCGTGGTAGTGGTCCAGGTACTCCTGGATCTGCCCCGGCGTGTCGTTGCCTTCTTCGTTGATGGGGATGCGGATCTTGCCGCAGGGGCTGGTCAGCGCCTTGCTCTTGACGCCGGTCACCTGGCCTTCGATGTCGAAGTAGCGGATCTCGCGGAAGTTGAACAGGCGCTCGTAGAACTCGGCCCATTCGCCCATGCGGCCGCGGTGCACGTTGTGCGTCAGGTGGTCGATGTAGGTCAGGCCGTGGCCCACCGGGTTCAGCTCGGCGCCGGGCAGCGGCTCGAAGTCGACGTCGAAGAAGCCGATGTTGCCGATGTCGCCTTCTTTCGCGCCGTTCTTGCCGCGCCACCGGTCCACCAGGTAGATCAGCGAGTCGCCGATGCCCTTGATGGCCGGGATGTTCAGCTGGCCCGGGCCGGCCTGGTCGGCAAAGCCCCAGGCGCCCAGCGAGGTGGCCCGCTCATAGGCGGCCTTGGCGTCCTGCACGCGGAAGGCGATGGCGCACACGCTGGGGCCGTGCAGCCGCGCGAAGCGCTGCGCGAACGAATCGGGCTCCGCATTGAGGATGAAGTTGATCTCGCCCTGGCGGTACAGCGTCACCTTCTTGTAGCGGTGGCGGGCGATGGGCTTGAAGCCCATGCGCTCGAACACCTGGCCCATCGCGGCCGGATCGGGGGCGGCGTATTCGATGAACTCGAAACCGTCGGTGCCCATCGGGTTGTCCCAGGGGGTGAACTGCATGGCGTGTCTCCGTTTCGCAGGTGGGCGTTGTCAGCCCTTCAATGTAGGGGCCGCGCGGCGCAAAGTTCCTGCGTTTTCCGGCGGCGGTGGGTATGCTGGCGCAGGAAAACTGCGTTTGGAGCGACCATGGCAACCGAAGAACCGCTGGACAACCTGGATCGGCGCATCCTTCGCGCGCTTCAGGCACAAGGCCGCATCACCTACGACGAACTGGCGGCGGAGGTCGGCCTCTCGCCTTCGGCCGCGCTGCGGCGCGTCAAGCGGCTGGAAGAAGCGGGCGTGATCGCCGGCTACGTGGCTCTGGTGCGGGCGGAGGCTGTGGGCCTGGGCTTGACCGCCTACGTCAACGTGCGGCTGGAAAAGCAAGCCGAAAGCTCCAAGCGCAACCCGATGGACCTGTTCCGCGCCGCGGTGCAGACCTGGCCCGAGGTGGTGGAGTGCGTGTCGCTGACGGGCGAGATGGACTACCTGCTGCGGGTGCTGGTGCAGGACATGGCGCACTACGCACGCTTCATCGCCGACGTGCTGCTGCGCCACCCCAGCGTGCAGGACTGCAAGACCAGCTTCGTGCTCGACCGGGTCAAGGCGACCACGGCGGTGCCGCTTTGAGCGGCCTCAGTCCCGCCGGGCCGCCCCAAGGGACTGAGCTCCCCCTTGGGGGGGCGCGAGCGCAGCGAGCTTGGGGGCCTCATGATCAGTCGTTGATCTCGTGCAGTAGCGCCAGCGTGGCGTCTGGGCTCAACCGAAGGAGCTGTGCGATGTCAGCCACGTCGTCCGGCAGCGCGGGGTTGTCCCAGCCCTGCGCGGTATGGCGGGCCAGGCGCACGGCCAGCAGCACGTTACGCACCTGACCGGTTTCGGCCCGGCGGTCGTCGGCCAGTTCCAGCAGCACTTCGGGCAGCGACCAGGCTTTCATCAGCGCGGTCTGCACGTCGGCCAGCGCCACGCCCAGCACCGCGCACTGTGCGGCTTCCGAGCGCAAGGCCGGGTCGGCCTGCTGGCGCGCGGCGATCTCCAGCGCCAGCGCGGGCGCATGGCACCACAGCAGCATCTCGGCCAGGTCGTGCAGCAACGCGGCTTCGCGGATCACCATCGCATCGCGGTCCACCCGCTGCACCGCAAAGCCCAGCGCAAAGCGGGCGGCGCGGTGCGCACGGTCCAGCACGCGGTGCAGGCCCTGTTGCGCGGCCGGCCAGTCGGCCAGCCGGTCTTCCATCGTCGGCAGCTCGGCAAACGCGCGAAAGAAGGGCGGCACGCCCATCAGCACGATGGCGGCGGTCAGGGTCTCGATGCCGGTGTCGCGCCGATGGTGGCGGCCCACGTGGGCCAGCGCGCGCGCGGTCAGCAGCGGATCGTCGCCCAGGGCTTCGGCCAGGGTGTGGGCGTCCACCGCGTCTTCGTTGATGGACAGCGCGGCCAGGATGTCGGCGCTGTCGGCCAGCACCGGCACCGGTGCATCACGGAAATGAGCCACCCAGGCATCCAGGGTGGGCAGGGGGCGGTCTAGCAGGGGCGGCATGGCGCAAGGCTAGGGCCATCGGCCCGGGTGCGATCACGGAAGTTGACCGGTGTATCGGCAACTTCCCGTGGCTTTGCACCCGGGCTGACCCTGGGCCGCGCGCTGCAGGCAGGCCGCAGCGCGCGGCTGGTCGGCTGCCGCGCTGCAGCCGGCTGCCGGCGCACCGGTGGCATCGAGGGCAGGCACAGTGGCGGCCAGCAGCGAGGCGACCATCACGGCGGCCGTCAACCAGACGGCATGGCGGTCGGCGCGGCGCATCACAGCCGCGACACGCCGTGCAGCGTGCCGACCCGTTGGCCGTCGACGTACAGCGCCCCTTCGGGCGCGCCGGCTTCGGCATAAAACTCCACCACCGGATCGCCCTGGCGGGGCGCACGGGGGCGGGGCGACGACAGGGCCAGCGACCGGGCGGCGCGGGCCAGACGGCGACTGACTTGCAGCAGCACGGCGGCCACGAGGCGCGCCGGCAGGCTGGCGGGTTGCACGGCATGGCGGGCGTCGGCGGCCGACCATTGCAGGCTTTGCTGCGACATGGGGATCTCTCCTTCTCGGCGCCGGCCTGCTGCGTGGCAGGCCGGTCGCCCTTCAGTTCATGGGCTGGGTGGTTTCATGCTGTCGAGGTCACGCTTCAGGGCGCGCCGGGCCTGCTGGCGCAGCGCGCCGGGGCCTGGGCGATGCGCGCCTGCACGGCGTGAGCGGGCAGCGAGCGCCAGCGGGTTGCGCGGGCGGGAGAGGTTCAGGGTGATCTTCATGGGGTTGCTCCGATACAAGGGACAACAGAAAGCGGAACGAAAAAGCAAAACGGCCCGGGTGCGTGGGCAGCCCGGGCCGTGGAGAAGCCGTCGCCCGAAGGCGTGGCCATGCGGCGGCTACCGCCGCGGATGGCCTGGCCGGCCCTTCAAGAGGCCTTCAACACGGTGGGATGCAAGACACCCGCGGCACGGCGGGGCGTGACGATCGGCCAGCGGCCGACGCACAAGGACGGAAACCATGTCGCTCCTGCTGCGGGTGGTGGAAGGGGGTGTCGCCGGGTGCGGGTGTGCTGCAGCCGGCTTGCTGCGCATGATAAACAAACGATTATCTTGCGCAAGAGTCTTCATCCCTAAAACTAGGGGAGCGTGGCGCGAATGCAAATGGCAAACGCCAGCGCGAACGCCAATGCCAACGCCAACGCGGGCTCAGCGCTTCTTCGGCCTGAGCGGGGCCACGCCGCTCTGGGACTTCAGCCACAAAGCGTGGGCGTCGTCGGTCGCGGCACGTGGCGCGGGCGGCGGTGGCGCCGGGGTGGCCGGGGGCACCAGCACTTCGCCCAGCAGATCAAGCAATCTTGCCCTGGCGCGTTGCGGATGGCGCCGGTAGTAGGTCAGCACCAGGCCCACGATGAAGCGTTCGTCGTCGTCGCGCGGCAGGCGGGTGTCGTCGGCCGGGGCAGCCGCGGGGTTCATCGCGGCGGCCATGGTGGTGGGGGCGGCGGCGTCGGCCACCGGGGCGCCGGCCGGGTCGCGCGGCTGATCCATCCACAGCGGCGGCTTGTGGCACAGCTGCTCGAACTGGCGCGCCAGCCGGTCGCCGATCTGGCGCGAACGGCTCTTGATCTGGCTCCAGTAGCTCGGCTGGATCTGCAGGCGCTCGGCAAAACGCCGTTCCAGGCCGCGCAGCGTGG